>JAVBKH010000080.1:0-14405 GCA_031554155.1 Oscillospiraceae bacterium | reverse complement strand
TGGCGCAACCGGAGCAACTGGCGCAACCGGCGCTACTGGAGCTGACGGAGCTGCTGGCGTAACCGGTGCAACCGGAGAAACTGGCGCTACTGGAGCAACTGGCGCAACTGGAGCAACTGGCGCAACTGGAGCAACTGGCGTAACTGGTGCAACAGGAGCAACTGGCGTGACTGGTGCAACAGGCGCAACAGGCGCAACAGGCGCAACAGGTGCAACTGGCGCAACTGGCGCAACTGGTGGTGCAGGCGGCGGCACAATAATTCCGTTTGCATCAGGCTTGCCAATCACAATGACGACCGTGGGCCAAGGGCTTGTGGGTATTCCAAGCTTTATCGGATTTGGTTCGTCTGGCATTTCGCCTGTGGCTCTAGGCGGAGTCATTGATTTAAGCAATGCAAGTGCAACGCTTGCGAATCTTGCATTTTCAATGCCGCGTGACGGCGTAGTGACTTCGATTGCTGCATATTTCAGCACAACACTTGCGCTTGCAATAATCGGCAGTACACTCACTGTACGCGCGCAATTGTTCCAATCGACCACGCCAGACAATATATTCTCCCCTGTAGCGGGTGCGTTTGTTGACCTTGCGCCAACACTAAACGGAATCATCACCGTTGGAACAATCAGCAACGGAATAACATCTGGGCTTAGTATACCAGTTGCAGCGCAAACGCGTTTGTTGCTTGTATTCTCTATTAGCGCAGAGGGCTTGTCACTGATTAACACTGTGACAGGTTATGCAAGTGCAGGACTTTCAATAGAATAATCTAGTATTAGCGCAAAAAAGCAGCCGTCTCATCAGAGGCGGCTGCACTAAATTTTGTTTTTACTTTTAACCATCAGTTAAGTTATGAATCTTTGATACAGGATGGAAACAGCTTTCGCGCTATTCCATGGGACTCACTCTTTCTGAAAATTATTTCGGAAAAGGGGAAACAGCTTTCAAGCTATTTCATTGGACTCACTCTTTCATAGGTCATTTTTGCCGAGATAAACTTGGATACAACTAAATCACTAGATTTACAAGTTTCCCAATTTATAACGTCGCCATTTTTTAGCGGGTCTAGCGATTAATCGGCTTACCGCCGTATGGTGCAGCATTCAAAAAAGATGTGCCTATTGCTATTCGCTTCAGACCCTAGGGGCTGGCGTATTGCCCCGAGCAGGAACTTGTGAATCTTCATCGTACATCGGAACCACCGCCTTTCAATCTTTTGAGAAATTTGGTTGGAAGTGTTTGACTCCCTTCCTGTAACTACAGTATAGCACACTTTTATAGTATGTCAATAGTTATTTTTAATATTTTAAAATTTTTATATAATATTTGTACAAGCATAAAAATTTGGTAGTATTCGAAATCCATTGACTTATTGAAGAATATAATATAAAATAACTGTAAAGCTAAAATGACAGCGCGGCAATGCCGCAAAACGGAGGATAAAATGCCAGAACACGAAGAACAAGAACTGGACCTTGGCGCGGAGATTTTAACACTGGTGGACGACGAGGGCGTTGAACACGAGTTTGAACTGGTTGACTCTGAGGAAATTGAAGGCGTGCGTTACGTTGCGCTTGTGCCTGTATTTGAAGACGGCGAGGAACTTTTGGAAGATAGCGGCGAACTTGTAGTTTTGCGCGTTGTCGAAGAGGACGGCGAAGAATTCCTTGAAGCTATTGAAGACGAAGCTGAATTCGATAGAATTGGCGAATTTTTCATGGAGCGTTTGGCCGACACCTTCGAGTTTGAAGAATAATCATTGAGAATACCCCTGCTATGTTCGCGGAATGTCGCTTGCATATAATCCAACACTGAGTTAAAAGGGGGCTCGTCTCTGTTTGAGGATTGCAGACCTCCCGCTTAGGCGGACGAAGGGAGCAGGAGACGGCAGGAGAGCATACCCATCCTGTCATCAGACGGGTTTTTAACTGGCGAGATACGGCATGGCGGGGCTTTTTTTGAGCAAACACCGGAGTACGCAGGTACTCCGGTTAATTTTATGTGAGGTGTTTTTATGGAACAATTTTCGCGCACTGCGCTTTTAATTGGCGAACCCGCTTTAGAAAAGCTTGCAGCTTCTAGAGTGGCTGTATTTGGCGTGGGCGGTGTCGGCTCGTTTACTGTGGAAGCTTTAGCTCGCAGTGGCGTTGGCAAGTTTTTGCTAGTAGACAGCGACACAGTTGACGTTTCAAACTTAAACCGACAGCTTCATGCTACATATGAGACTGTGGGCCAATATAAAACAGAGCTGATGCAAAAGCGCATACTTTCGATAAATCCCGATGCCGAGGTCGTAGTGCAAAATGTTTTTTGCCTGCCTGAGAATGTCGCTGAAATTTTGCAGGGAGACTTTGACTATATTGTCGACGCAATTGACACTGTGAGCGCGAAGCTTGCAATAATCGAGGAAGCTGCGCGCAAAAATGTGCCTGTAATTTCGGCGATGGGGGCTGGCAACAAGCTTGACCCAACGCGCTTCGAGGTTGCAGATATAAGCAAAACGAGCGTGTGCCCCCTTTGTCGCGTCATGCGCGGGGAAATAAAAAAGCGCGGGATACCCGCGCTAAAAGTTGTGTATTCAAAAGAGCAGCCTGTTGAAGTTGCGACCGTTGCGGCAGGGCGAAAGCGCGCTATCCCAGGTAGCATAGCCTTTGTGCCGTCTGTTGCGGGGTTAATTCTCGCAAGCGAGGTCGTCTTGGACTTGTGCAACATTCGCAATAAGTAGAATTATCTTCCAGTAAACGGGTATGACGACTGAATGGTAAAGAAATCGTTTTGCTCTTTTCGAGAATAGATTGCAAGCTCACGCACCAGAATATTTTTTGGCTTTGAAAAAACCTTTTTTGCTTCTTCAAGCATTGAATCGAAATCATATTCAGAGACCTCTCGCTCGGTAACAAGCACAATTTGTGTGCGAAAAACACCTGACGACGGTGGAGTCTTTAGATGATTGAGAAGTTTATCTCGCGTCACATTGAGCGCACCCATCATCACTGTGAGAAAAAGCACACGGCCATCTTGTGTGTTTTCAATATTCGGCCCACCAACAAGCGTTTTAACTGGCGGCTGCGAAAGGCAAAAGGATTGAAGCTTCCTGTCAAAGCCGCGAACGCTTACGAGCATTTCGTGAGGGATTATGCACATATAGGGTTCTATAAGCTTTGAGTTATATTTTGTGCAAAAATCAACCATTTTCGCTTTACTTTCAGGAGGAATGATAATACCGATAAATTTCTCCATACACAGCTCCTAGTCTAAGTTTATAAGCACGCAATGTGATTAATTAACTATTGTTATAATATTATCAAAGAATAGCGTTTTAGTCAACAACGCTATATTTATTGACGCATTTTTTTAATGTATCTAATGTCTGCGCCTAAGAATTTGAGCACCGTGTAGCTGCCAGTGAGCCTTGAAACCATGCGCGGCGAATATTTTGATTCGATTTCGGAGAACTCAAAGTTTGTGCTGATAATTGTGGGCTTGGATTCGACCATGCGCGAGTTTACTATATTATATAATGTGGAAGACGAAAATTGCGTGATAAATTCTGCGCCAAGGTCGTCGAGCACCAAGAGGTCGCAGGTGAGCACGTTGTCAAGGTCGCGCGCGTATTGCTCCTTAGCCTCGGACTCGTAGGAAAATTTTGAAGCTTCAAGCTTATCCATAAGTTTTTGAACGGAAATGTAAACCACGCCAAAGCCCAGCTCTGTCACCTTTGATGCAATTGCAAGGGAAAGGTGAGTTTTGCCTAGCCCAGTGTGGCCAAGCATCAAAATGCTGTCTGAAGTAAGACTAAATCCTTCGGCGTATTGCTTGCAAAAGCTGAACACCTTGGCCATGTGTGCCCGTGGTGGGGCTTCTCCTGCTGTTTTTGCTTCGACTGGATAAAGTTCAAGCTGAAAATCGGCAAAGCTGCTTGCCTTAACCTGTGACACAGCGTTTAGCTCAACGTAGGCCTCTTTTTTTAGCAATTCGTGCAAACAATCGCACATCTCTGCGCCAATATATCCACTGCCTGCGCACTTATCGCAGGCTTTTTGTTCTGCCAAATAATTTGCGGGATATCCCGCTGCAACAAGCAGCTCTTCGCGGCGATGTTGCAAATCAAGGTTTCTTGTCCGAAGCTCTTGGAGCTTTGATGTCATGTCGCTGTGGGAAACCATGACCGTACGCGTCACTGACACCGCCGTCTCCGCCATTTCTCGCTGAATTTGCAAAATTTCTGGGATTTTTTTTGCAATCTCCGCCTGTCGCGACTCATAAAGCTCGCGCGCTTGGGTTTTTCTTCGAGAAAGCTCCGCGCTTGCACGCTTATAAATCAGTTTTGAGTAACCCATGTAAGAATCTCCTCCGCCTAGAATATGCCTTGATTGACCATTGATTCAATCTCGCCCAAATCGTACGACGACGGCTTGGCGGCTTTTTGTTGCGATGCTTTTTTCATGGCTGTGTCTCGCGATTCGCTCATGTCTCGCAGTGCTTCTTGTGGTGTGGTAATGCACTTTTCATGCCAATTTTTCAAAATTCCGTTTATGTAGGAAAACGAAAGCTTTCCCTTTGCTTCTACCGCGCGCTCATAGGCCAGCGTGATTAGCGGAATATCAAAGCCGTAATCGTCAAACCAGATTGGGATAAACTTTTTTTCCGCTGTGACAAGCGAGCGGTCATAGATGCCAAAAGCCGCTTTTATGCGCTTTTCGTCGCCGCTTTGCTCCATTCGCCGTTTTATTTCGCGCTCGGCTGCCTCGTGAGTCTGAATATTCAGCTCACGCCACGAAGCTGCAACTTTTTCTATGTAACCGATGCTCGTTTTTTCAATACTCATGCAATATTGAAGCACCATCAAAATTATGTCTGGCTTCATTTCGTAGTAGCTGTACAGTGCCACAATAATTTCGCTTGTCATTGCGTCAAGGGGCTTTTGCAAAACTGATTGCGCTTCCTGCAACAGCCATGATATAGCTTCGTCGTTGTCGGCCAGTGCATTTATTTCGTCGCGCTCAAGGCGGCGGCGGTGGGTAGAAATCGTTGTGATTTTGCGCTCTGCAACTGGTTCAGGGCTTAAAACTGGCTCTATGGGCCTTTGTTCCTGCTCAATAACTTCTGTGTAGCGCAGAGCGGGCGGAGCTTGGCTTGCCGTTGGGTCTTTGATTATTCCGTCTTGAATAAGTCCGTCAACAGCTTCGCGAATTACAGCCTCGGGCTTGCCGATAATCGCCGCAAGTGCAGAAGTGCCAATATCTCCGTTATGGCGCAGCAAAAGTAGCAGCACTTTTAGCTGAATTTCACCGCAAAATTTAAGGCGTGAATCAATAATGTCGCAGGGCACTGCGAACACCGAGCTCCACATGCCGTTTTCAATGGTATAAGGCAAAATATTCTCTCTCCCGTATCATTCCTTTCCAAAAAGTATACCATAAATTGTTCTGCATTACAAAGGTAAATTAACACATGCGGCATTGAAAATCACGACGCAATGTGTTATTATTAAAGTACTAAAGAAACTGTAATAACTTACGATAAATATAATAATACAGATTTTAGCGAGGTGATTTTTTGCTTAAAAAAATAATTTTAATAGTGGTTGCAGCTCTAATGCTTCCAATAACGGCTCAAGCTTCATATATGGTGTTTGGCTTTACTGAAGCAGGCGGCATGACAGAGAACAAAAATCAGTACTATTTTGGTGTTGACGATACTGTTATGGTTGACAGTAAAGAGGCCACGAAAAGCATTTACTACGAGGAGCTATATGCGGGCAGCGAGCTTTATTTGCCAGTATTCCTGTTTGATAAAACCGCGCCAGGCGGCCACAAGCCCGTTACCGACAAAATGCTCAAGTCCGATGAGCTGACGTTTAGCTACACAATTATGCGCGGCGCAAATTATGTTGGCGCAATAAATTTTGTGGATACGAAAAAGCTAAAAATTGAAGGTCTTGATGGAGGTACATATGTCCATATTCCCCTTATCAAGGATTATTCACTTGACGGTGGCTCACGTATCACAATAAAATTTGTGCTTTCGGCACATGGCATTACTTATGAATTTACACAGGCAACGTTGGAATGCCAAATAGTTAACCGCGTTGTGGAAATTCACCGCGACACTATTTATGGCGCAAAAACCCCAACCATATTCAAGTCTGTAGCAAACTACGCGGGAAATGCTACCTTCGATTTTGGCAATGACGTAAAATACACAGGCAAGCTCGAAAAAAAAGGCACATACTACATGAACCTTTCCAAAGAGCCTAACGAAAAAATTAAAAGCATGAACCCCGATGCTTATTTGGAGTTTTATAATTTCCTAGGTAAAAACAAGGATTTTGCCAATACAGGAAAGCTAGAGATTCCTATTGACGTGTCTAAGTTAAGTGTAAAAGATGAAGCACCGTCACTTTATGTGTACCGAATAGACTACGGCGAGCTTACGGCTCTTGGTGCGGGAATAATTTCTTTTAACAAGCGCACAAACAGGCTTAACATCAACACCGACAGTCTTGAAAACTATGTGATTTCCAATAAACCGCTTTTGAAAGATATTGATGAAACTCACAGTGACAATATTTTAAAAACAGGCTACGCTTCGCCCGAAAGCTCATCATCTAGCGGGTCTTCGTCATCGGGCACGTCCAAGGCGGTAGCTTCAAAAGCAAGCGCGTCTAAAGCGGCCTCGTCCAAGGCAAGTTCGTCAAAGTCGGCTTCGGCATCAAGCTCGTCTAAGGCAAGCTCATCAAAATCCGCGTCCTCCGCGGCTTCAAGCTCAAAACCTGCTTCAAGCTCCAAGTCTGCCACTTCAACAGGCGAAAACGCCGACGGCTATGTTCCCGAAGAAGACCCTGTTGCCATTGCAAACGACAATATGAGCATGGGAATCCCAATCAACGCAACCAACACAAGCGCAGAAAACCCCAACACCGCTGATGCACCGATTATTCCTGCTATAGTTGCGGGCAGCTTTGCAGCAATTTCAGCTCTTGTTACATTTTTGGGCAAGAAAAAGAGAGTATAGGCAAAATATCTGCAATAAAATTAGAAAATTTTGACACTTAACCTATGAACGGCTCTGTCTTTTCGGACAGAGCTAAGTTTTCCCTTTTAGCATAAGGAGGGGTATTATGAAGAAACCGATTGCGCTTTTTTTGACGATACTGCTAATAATCGGCATGGGCAGCACTTACGCCTTTGCTGATACTGTCGCGACGCCTGCTGTTACACAGGTAGAAACGCCAAGCCCGTCGTCTTCGCAGCAGGGTCAGAGTGTTTCACAACCAGAGCCATCATCTAGCGAGGAAAGCTCGGCACCTCAGCCGCCGCCGCCAACATTTGTGGGCGGACATGCTATTTTGCCTACAACTTTGCCGTTGCCTGCGCAAATGGAGATTGGCGACACTGTAAATTTTATAATAAGCTACAGCAATTTTGCAGACCCAGAGGCCGCCAACACATTTGATTTAAGCAAGCTTACCGCAATTGTTACCCCCTCAAATTATTTTGCTTCACCAGTGTTTACCCGCAATGCAAGCGGTATTTATCTAACCTTGACCGCCCAAACGGCGGGAGTACCGCAGGAATATTCAGTCTCGATAAGCGAATCGGTGTCTGGAGTTACTTCCTCGGCTTACGCATTCACTTTGGAATTGGTTGAGCCACAAACTCCAGTCGCGACGCCTTCGACGACAACACCAAGCTCGTCGTCTTCGTCCTCTTCAAGCGAAGTTGTTGTGCCTTCGTCTTCCTCACAGCAACCTTCTTCGTCAAGCTCTACTAGTTCCGATGCAAACTCAAGCGAGTCTTCAGCCTCGAGTTCAAGCGAAAATGCAAGCTCAACTGAATCTCCCGATGTTGAAGATGAACCAGAGGATGAAGACATTCCCTACACACCTCCAAAAAAAGACGACATTAGAAGGTTTCGCTCAATGAGCGTGCCATATGTTCCAGGCAGCCCAGTTCCCGGCGCGGAAAATTCATTTGCGCCAAACGGCGGACAAATTAATAAGCAAGGCCCACAATGGCAGCCATTTAGCGGAATCCCCGATATCCCCTCGGGTGCAACGATTTCTAATAGCACAAGCATAATCTTCGCCATTGCGCCAGACGCTATTGCTACAAGCGGCACAACGCAGACGAGAGCCGCTAATATAGCAACGCTGAATACCTCCACAACATACACCAGCTTGGTTGAAGTTTTGGACGGCGCAACCCACTACGAAAGTTATTTTGACATTTCATTTATTGAAATTCCCGCAATAGGTGGGCTAGGCTATGGCGTAAGGCTCACACCAAAGTCAACAGTGGACGGACTTACGCTTGCGGCACACACGGCCTTTGGCTTTAAAGATGCCGCTAAATATTTGTTGCCGCACTCGCTCACAATTGTTGCAAACAGCACAAGCGGCACGCACGTTGAAGACATTTCCGCTGGCGCAGAGCTTGGTGGGGCATATACGTGGGTTTCCAAGAACGGCAGCCACTATACCGACCCACTTAATACAATTGACGACGCCAAGCAAGGCGACGAATTCTTAATTCATTTTGACCCACAGTTCTTCATCTGGACAAACGGAAAAGTCCCTTCAAAGGTTACACTTTCGAATATCCGCAACAAAGTTTCATTGCGTCGTACTAATTCAAAGCATTCACAAATATTCGAGGAAATCTCGCTTACTAGCTCAAAGGGCGAGGCTGTTGTACGCGTAAAATTCAAGGACCATTTTCCGCTTACGCACTCGGTTGATTTTTCGACTTTATTATCCCTCACTGTAAGCGGCAAAACAAACACCGATTCTCAACTGCAAATTGACGGCGTTTTTGCTGACATTGAACCTATTGAGTTTTACTCCGAGGATAAGGAAATTGATATTTCAAACGGAGAGATTGGGCGAGCTTATGAAAGCATTTCTTTGCCAAAGGTATACATCGGCGAAGGGGTGACTCTCAATTTAGTCGGTTTGCGGAAAGGTGTCAAATTCTGCGGCACTGCCTCTTTAAACGACACTACGGATTTTGACGACGAATTGCTTATTAAATATCCCGACATTCTTCAAGTTTACGGGCTGTATACCATCGGATTAAACGGCGCGGGAACAACCGTCAACCTTGAAGAAACAGGCAATATGTTTATTTACGATGCCGACTTTAAATACCTTGGACAAATCCCTAAGAAGCTTCCATTTTCCGAAAAATATTATTTATCATCAAAGCTGCTCGAGTTGGAGACAGAAGTTAAAGACGACGAGCTAGACGACGAGCCGCCCATAAACATCGACGACCTAAAGCCGCCTGCCAACGCAAACGCAAACCCTTTTACAGGCCGCTGACAACCAATTATAAACCAATTGCCGCTGTATTCAAAAAAGAATATAGCGGCAATTTTTATTTTGTTTTAGTTTGCGGCAGGTGCTTCAATTTGTGGCTGCTCGGTTTCTGCCTGCCCATTTTTAGGTGGCGGAGCTATTCCGAAAGGATTGACAGGGTCTTGTACCTTGACAATGGTGTAGCTGTCTTTTGATTTTTTCATGATAAAATTCATGTATTTTTCGGGGGTAAGCTTGCCTTCGCCACTTCCAAAGTCTGTCTGCCACGAAATCCCTGACGACAAAAATCCTACGTTAAGCTCATAGAATTCGCCGTTTTTCGTGATAGACTCGACAGACGGGGTGTATACGTTGAACTGCGCCTGCACAGGCACGTTATAAACTTGGCTTGCCTCGTCGTAGTAGTACGACATTTCAAAGTAGTCAAAGCTGTGATGTTCGGGCTTTACATCTGGGCCAAACAGCTTGGCTGCCGCAACATCAATGTCCGACGCGGGAATAATCAACTCACCGTTTTCGCCGAATTGGTACGAATTCTTTTTTTCGCCAATCAGCGCAGCCCAAAGGCTGTAGTTCAAAAGGTCGTCCTGTGCGATGTCTGTAGGCGTTTCAAACGGCGTGGGGTTGAACATTACCACAGGTCGCACAATGTTCTCGAACATTACTTTTTCCTTTGTGTTGTCGAGAACTGTGGTAGTAAGCCGAAAACTTGCGTAAATCACCGTGAGAACCCCAAGTGCCGCAAGCACGATAAATGCAGCACCTATGTGAACGGCATATTTGCGTTTTCTGCGATTTTTAGTCTGCATAAGGCCACTCCTATTCTGCGTTAGCGGATTTGTCCGCAACCTGTGATAAGATATTTTGTGCTAGTCAAATGCGCAAGTCCCATTGGGCCGCGCGCATGTAGCTTTTGCGTTGATATTCCAATTTCTGCACCGAGACCAAACTCGCCGCCATCGGTGAATCGGGTAGACGCATTGACGTAAACTGCGGCACTGTCAACTTGCGATAAGAACTGCCTGCTGTTTTGGTAATTTTGAGTGATGATTGCTTCCGAATGGTGCGTAGAATATTTTTCAATATGCGCTATGGCTTCGTCAATATCGTTCACAACCTTGATTGCAAGGATATAGTCGTCGAATTCAGTTTTGTAGTCATCGTCAGTGGCAGCAATGGCAAGGTCGCCGAGAATTTCACAGGTTCTGCGGCAACCGCGAAGCTCAACGCTTGATTTTTTAAGCTGCCCTGCAATTTGCGGCAGCAATTTTTCTGCGCAATCTTTGTGTATCAGCAAGGTTTCCATTGCGTTACAAACGCTTGGTCGCGAAGTTTTTGCGTTGTCCACGATTTGCACAGCCATGTTCTCGTCGGAAGTTTCATCGACGAAAATGTGGCAGTTGCCAGCACCAGTCTCAATGACTGGAACAGTTGCGTTTTTGACTACTGCTTGAATCAAGCCCGAGCCGCCGCGTGGAATAAGCACATCAATGTAGGTATTAAGCCGCATCATTTCCGTTGCTGTCTCGCGGGAGGTATCTTCAACAAGCTGAATACAGTCGGGATTTATTGCCGTTTTCGCAAGGGACGCGCGCATAAGCATAGCAAGAGCTGTATTAGAATTAATGGACTCCTTGCCGCCGCGCAAAATACAAGCATTGCCCGACTTTAGGCAAAGAGCAGCACAATCCACAGTCACATTTGGGCGAGACTCGTATATAATCCCAACAACGCCAAGGGGAACAGTGGTCTTGACGATTTGCAGCCCGTTTGGTCGGGTTTCGCCGCCGATAACCTTGCCAACTGGGTCATCAAGATTTGCTACAAATAGAACAGCGTCCGCAATATCGCGAATTCTCGCTTCAGTCAAGCGAAGTCTATCCACCATTGAGGAGGCCATGCCGTTTTTTTCGGCGGCGCCCAAGTCCTGCAAGTTCGCAGAGAGAATGGCAGGCATATTCGCAAGCAAGTCCTCGGCAATGATTTGCAGAGCTTTATTTTTTTCACCGCTAAGCGCTTGTGAAAGGCTAAACGCCGCAGACTTGGCGTTTTTACCAATTGTATTCAAGTCGAACATAAATATACTCCTATTTGCCGACAAAATGTGTGCCAACAGCTTCACCGTCAAACAACTTATACAGCGTCAGCGGGTTTTCGCCGTTGATTATGGCCATGTCAATTCCCACTTTTGTGGCTATTTTCGCGGCTTGGATTTTCGTAATCATGCCGCCTGTGCCGCGCTTTGAGCCTGCGCCTGTGGCTAGGGCTTCAATTTCTTCGGTGATTTCCGTCACGACAGGAATAAGCTTTGCGTCGGGATTTACACGGGGGTTTGCGTCGTAAAGTCCGTCTATATCGCTCATCAAGACCAGTGCATCAGCGTGGACAAGCTCCGCCACAATTGCGGAAAGCGTGTCGTTGTCACCGAACTCGATTTCTTCAACGGCAACTGTGTCATTCTCGTTGACAACGGGAACTGCGCCAAGAGTCAAAAGACGCTCAAAAGTGTTTACAGCGTTTTGTTTGCGCTCGGCCGAGCCAACACAATCCTTTGTCAACAGAATTTGTGCGATTATATGGTTGAATTTTGAAAATTCGTTGTCGTAAATTTGCATCAGCTCGCTTTGGCCAACTGCCGCCGCTGCCTGCTTTGTGGGGGTGTCTTTTGGCTTTTCGTTTAGCCCAAGCTTGCCAGTGCCCACCCCAATTGCGCCCGATGTGACTAGGACAATTTGCTTGCCAGAATTTTTAAGGTCAGCAAGCACTTTTACGAAGGTTTCGACTCTGCGAATATTTATCATGCCTGTTTCGTAGGTGAGTGTCGATGTTCCGACCTTGATTACGATTCTTTTTGCACTGTTAAACGGATTCATTTGTATCCTCCGAAGCATCTGTAATTGTTGTGGTTTGGCGCACAATGCCAAGCTTTTTTAGTCGATGGCCGTCCATATCAAGGACGGTAAAGCGGTAATTTTCATAATCGAACTCTTCGCCGATTTTTGGTATATGTTCAAGCTCATGAAGTGCCCAGCCGCCGATAGTGCTGTAGTCGGAGTCCGCCGCTTCAACATCAAGCCCAAGACTTTCGAACATTTCTTGCAAATCCAGGTTGCCCATTGCCTCAAAGTGGTTGTCGTCAATAGCTAAAAAGTCACTTGGAATCTCGTCGTCCTCGTCCCAAATCTCGCCGACAAGCTCTTCGAGCACGTCTTCCATCGTCACAATGCCCAAGGTACCGCCATATTCATCGACGACAATCGCAAGATTAAGCTTGCGTGCTTTGAAGCTTGTAAGTAAATGCGAGAGCCTCATTCCCTTGTGGACGAACAGCGCTTGGCCAAGCATACCGCGAATTTTCATTGGCTTGCCAGAGATAACTCCAAGCAAAACATCGCGGGAATAAAGCACGCCGATAATATTGTCGATAGATTTTTCATAGACAGGTATCCGCGAAAAACCTTCCTCAACTATGATTTTGTGCACTTCGTCAAGGGTGCTTTCAACGTCCACCGCAACAATGTTCACGCGTGGCGTCAAGATTTCGTGAATGGAGATTTCGTCGAACTCAAGGGCGGATTGAACTAAATCGCGCTCCTGTTCTTCGAGCACGCCTTCTTCCTCAATGGCGTCCATCATATAAATAAGCTCCTCCTCCGTTATGGACGGAGCTTGTTCGCTTTTTTTTGCGCCGCGCAGCAGGTAAGTGAGCTTTGTTATGACAAAGCTAAGGGGAGATAAAAATTTTATTGTAAATGTGAGTGGCTTGGCAAGTCTAAGCGCAAAAAGGTCTGGGTTTTCCTTGGTGAAGGCTTTTGGCATTATTTCGCCAAAAACAAGCACAAGCAAAGCAACCGCTACAGTCGCAATTGCCGCACCCTTGACTGTCCCCCAAGCTTCGATTGCGATAACCGTGCCAAGTGACGCCGCCGTCACATTCACGATACTGTTGCCCACCAAAATTGCCGTAAAGCTTTTGTCCTCATTGTCCCAAATTTGCATAACTAATTTGGCACTTTTGTCGCCATCTTCGGATTTTTTCTTCATGCGAAGCTTATTGAATCTTGAAATTGCAGTTTCCGACCCCGAAAAAAATGCTGAACACGCGATTAGCAACACAATGGATATAAGTACTATCCAACTGTCACTGTCCAAAGCTAACCCACTCCTTGTTTTTGCCTAAAATAGCCATTGAATTGCATACTCTTACTATTTTAACAGAAATATATGAAATTCTCAAGTAAACCTAAATTATTTTTAAAATGAGCATATCAGCCAAAAAGACCCGCAATTTTGCAGGTCTTTCGGCGTATGTAGAAATTATTCTTCTTCGATTGGGGCGTCAGCGGCATTTTCTTTTACGGATTCTATGCCGTTAATGCAGCTTGCCTTAGATTTATAGCCCTCACTTGCGGCGATTGGCTCGCCATTTGATGCAAGCAGTCTAAATCTAAATTCGCCGCCCTTGTCCTCGTAAATCTCGAACTTGGGGCATTTTTGCTTCTCGTGATTATCAGCGGTAGTATCTTCGATTTCGGCTTTGTGAGCGCATTTTTTAACGCTTTCAATTCCTCCGTGGCAGGAATTTTTTGTCTTGTAGTTTTCGCCGCCTGTTGCAATTATCTTGTTGTTGTCAGCTTGGAGCGTGAAGTGAAATTCTCCGTTTTTCGATGGAATAATCTTAAACTTTGCTGCCATTTTAAAAACCTCCCGATATTTTATTGCCGATTATACACATTATACAACCTTGCGACATACTTGACAATAGTTTTGCCAATTTGCGGCATGTTTTTTGCCGATTTATGCCTTATATGCAGCTTTCCCCGCGTTATATGCGTTAATCACGTTGTCGCACCATGCGTCGAAAATAGGGTCGGCACGCTTAAACTCGGGGTGTTGTTCCATGAAGTCAAGTGCAAGTCTAGCACCTTGGTCAAGGCGTGTGTGGCAAACAAATTCGGGGGCAATGGCTTTGATTTTGCTGTTGTCAAAAACTGCGACATTGGATTTGTCGCCCAAAAGTGAGCCGCGGAAGTCATAGTTGTTGCTGTCGCAGGCAATCAAAAAGTCGGTAGAAATATGCGCAAG
>JAVBKH010000211.1:0-8140 GCA_031554155.1 Oscillospiraceae bacterium | reverse complement strand
TCCCGAATATACTTACTAGCTTTTCGTTCGCATGATTTTTCTAAATCAAAAAAATTTTCAAGGGCTATTTTTCTAAACTCACTTCTTGCATTTCTGCTTTCCGTTTGTCTAACATTTAATAGCTAATGTTGTTCAATTTTCAAGGTGCGGCGGACGTGCTGTCCGCAATGTGACAAAATGTATTGTATCATATGTTGCCGCTACTTGTCAACTAGTATTTCAAATTTATTTTTTGAAGTTTTCGTATCTCGTTTGAGGCAGCTTATGAATATTACCATAACTGGATTAACATGTCAAGCACTTTTTAAAATTATTTGTCGAATTTTTAAATAAATTATAGCTTGTCCAGTATTTTGGCTGTACCATACACTGTATTGTATACGATAAGATACCCGCCTGAGTGTGGAATCTCCCGCTCGATATAGCTTGAACGAGGCACACAAAATCGACTGATAACCGCTTCAATTAACGCTTTACTTGCAATTAGTGCTGCGTTTTCAATTCCTTTCCAACCCATTTCCTCACTAATTTCTCGAATTGTTGTTGTTGCACGGCCAAGCAGTTGGTGATGCAGCTCCCCGTTTGGATAAGCCTCGATTCCACCAGAGGTCGACCACTTCGCAAATTCTTCGTCCTGCGCCAAATCCGAATAGAGTCGACCTTCAAAATCACCGTAATCAGGCGCACAACACTTATTTAAAATTATAGCAGGCACGTTTTTATAAATCATTATGGCAGTCTCAACACAGCTAGTCGAGCCTTCGGAAAAAACCTGCGATGCGGCAGGATAGGAATTCTGTTGGATTTTTGCGCTAATTTGCCGCTTGCCTTCTTCATCAAGGCTCTCGCTTGTGAATCCAACCAACCTTTCGTCGGAAATGCTGACATGCCCATTTCTAATTAATGCAATCTCAAGCTTCACTACCCCACCCCTGCAAGTTATTCTATATGATTTTGTCGAAATTAGCAACGCTAATTTTTGGCGCATGATAAAGTCATAATCGCGCACATGCAAAGCAAGCAGACCGAAATGAATACAGTCCTCATGTTTGTGTGAACAACTGGTTGGCTACTGGTTGCAAATACCATCTGCGCCTCACAAAGTGCACTATATATAGGAAAGGCTATTGCGGTGGAGATGCACATGTGTAAAATTCGTGAAAAAATCAGTGGGCGAAAGCTTATGGGATTTTCGCGAAAGCATGAAATTACTTGAAACAACACGGACAATCCACCAAACGAAGCCGCAGCGCAAATAATTCCAAAGCCAAGCAGGCCACCAATCGCAGACGCATTCACACAGCCAGAAGTCACCTCCAAAATTCCGCTAATAATTGCCTTAACGATATTTTCATTTATATGTATAGTATGTGCAAGTCTCGTGATTGTTCCGTTTGCCGAAATTAACGCCGTTATGCCCGAAAATAAAATCGCAAATGAGCACATTGCAATCATTGCCGACGATGCGCTAGAAACTGCTGCAACAAAGGCTTCGTCGTTCTTCATCTTGATTTTTGAAATTTGTGCGGTGGGAATTTTTACACGAAAAGAAACTATCATTCCTATTATTAATGTTGCGACAGTTTGCGAAAAAAACAGAATTAGGCCTGCTGTTTTGCTGAACAACATGCCAACTCCGACTGCGGTAATCAAAAATGACGGCCCAGAATTCATGCAAAAGCACAGCATACGCTCGGCAGTGGATTTTTCGATTCTCCCCTGCTCAAGCAAAAGTGAAATGCTTTTCGCTCCGACTGGGTATCCTCCCACCAGACTTAGCAAAACAATTGCGCCAAACTCTTTTGGCAGCTTGAAGATTCGCGTTGTTATTGGTGTTAACGGTATCGAAAGTATGCTGGCAGCACTTGTTAGCGAAAGAAAGCTAGACAAAACCATGAACGGAAAAAGCGACGGAATAAGTACGCCTGCACAAATTCTCAGTCCGTTTTGAATACCCGCAGAAACAGCCGCTGAGTTTGTAAGCAGCCCCACTCCAACAGCCGCCGCGCAAACTGCTACTATATAATCCACCCACAATATTCGCTTCTGGCTCATCTCGTCCTCCAAGGCGTTATTTTAGTGATATAACTTGTATATGAAATTGTAGCGCACTCTATTCTGATACTTTATCTTCTATATGCGGTGACAAAAACATATATTTAACTAGATTATTCGCGCAAAGGAGATATGCAAAAATGGCAAAAAAGTCCGAACGAAACCGTAAGTTAAACGATGAAACCGCACCAACATCGCATATTCAAAAATTAACAGGCCTCTTGGATATTCCGCCATCTGCGTTGTCGGGAATACCGCAAATTGAAATTGCGGGCAACCGCGAGGCAGTAATTGACGGTTGTCAGGGCATTTTGGAATACGACGAAAATACAATCAAGCTCACCACGGGCAAAATGAGCATCAAATTCACTGGGCGAGGGCTTCAAATCAAGGTCTTAACCCATGACAGCGCAGTTATCGAAGGCTTTATAAGCAACATCGAATTCATTTATTAATAAGAAAAAGGGCGTTAATATGTTTATACTTAATTTGCTTAGATTTTTGCGCGGGTACGTCAGATTTGTGGTTAAAGGGATATTTGTCGAACGTTTTCTTAACCTTGCCGCTCGTGACAGAATCCCAATTTGGGGCGGCAATAAACGTGTCGACGAATTCACAGGCTTCACACTCGCCTCGGAATACCACAAATTACGCCGCCATGCAAAAAAATCAAATGTAAGAATGCACGTTGTTGAGAAAAACGGCGCACCATTCACACGCCACAAATACCGCAAACGCGTTGGCCTCCTAGTGGGACTAGGTATTTTTTTTGTGTTCATGTTCATTATGAGTCGCTTTATCTGGAGAATTGAGGTTTTCGGCAACAATCGCGTCAGCGAAAGCAGTATAGTTGCAGCGCTTGAGGAAATCGGCGTCACCCCTGGCAAGCTGCGCTCTTCAATAGATGTACGCGCGGCAGAGCGGCGCGCGCTGCTTAAACTAGACGATTTGGCGTGGATTGCACTAAATTTTGACGGCAGCGCAGTTCATGTAATCGTTCGCGAAAGCGACGCACTACCGCCAATGATTGACCCCGACACACCCTGCAACGTGGTCGCGCTTCGCTCAGGTCAAATCACCTCCATGCTTGTGTACAACGGGCAAGCAGTCAAAATGATTGGCGACACTGTTCTTGAGGGCGATGTAATCGTCAGCGGAATCACACAGGATAGAGTAGGCCAAAATCTCTTTAAACACGCACGAGCGCAGGTTATGGCGCGAGTTCAGCATCAAATTATTGTAAAAACTCCCCTTGTTCAAAACAAATACGTAGAAACTGGCGAAGTGCGTTATAGACGCTTTCTGCACGTTTTTGGGTGGGATTTGCCTTTATTCTGGCCTCGAAAAATTCCGCAGCCATACCACGCCGAGCGCGAAAAGAATATGGTTTTTATCTCTGGCGCAGAGCTACCGATTGGGATTTTGCGAGAAAAATACACCTTGATGCGTGAAGAGCCTGTGACCTATACCGAAATCGAAGCGAAAAAACTTGCGCTAAACGAGCTTGCAGCGCGGCAAAAAGCGGAGCTTGGCGGCGCTGCAATCCTAGATAAAACAGCAGTTGGAAAGCTAAATGACGATAATTTCACCTTAATTGTTGACTACGTTTGTCAAATGGACGTGGCAAAAGAAAAGGAAATTTTGAAATCCGAATAAATGTACTTTACTTTTTAGTTTGGATTTGCTATAATTTGTGAGAATTTTTATTAGTTTTTAATAAAATAATTTATTGTTAACAGTTTGTCTATAGTCTGTAACTATTTTATGTTATACTATATTAAAGTAATATCCAACGGGGGCACATGCCAGAGTGACTGAACAAATTATAAATATTGACCGAATGGAGCATGCCGTCGCGCTTTTCGGTAGCTTTGACGAAAACATTGAGCTGATTAGGCGCGCATTTTCAGTTGATATTCTTTGCCGTGGCGCAGAAATCAAAGTGAGCGGAGACCCTGAAAAGGTGATGTTTGCAACAAAAACCATAAACGGTCTCCTAACTTTGCTCAATAAAGGCGAGATTATTACAGAGCAAAGCGTCCGCTACCTCATCTCCCTTGTTGGCGATGGCAACGAGGAGCAGGTGGAAACACTTGCTCAAGACGTTATTTGCATTACGTCAAAGGGCAGGCCGATTAAAGCAAAAACCCTTGGTCAAAAAAATTATGTCGATACAATGCGGCAAAACACAATTACACTCGGTATAGGCCCTGCGGGAACTGGCAAGACTTTTCTTGCTATTGCAATGGCTGTTCGCGCGTTTCGAGCCCATGAAATCAACAGAATTATTCTAACGCGCCCCGCCGTTGAGGCGGGAGAAAAGCTCGGATTTTTGCCTGGCGATTTGCAAGCAAAGGTTGACCCCTATCTGCGTCCGCTTTACGACGCACTTTTTGAGATGCTAGGTGTCGAGAATTATCACAAATATGTTGAACGCGGCAATATTGAAATTGCACCGCTCGCCTACATGCGAGGCCGCACACTCGACGACAGCTTTATAATCCTTGACGAAGCCCAAAACACAACGCCAGAACAAATGAAAATGTTTCTCACACGTCTTGGCAACAGCTCTAAAGCTGTTATAACAGGCGACGTCACACAAATTGACCTGCCAGATATTAGAAAATCTGGACTAGTTGAAGCTGCAAAAGTACTAAAACACATCGACGACATTGGAATTGTGCGCTTCTCTGACAAAGATGTTGTGCGCCATAAGCTTGTTCAAGATATAATAAAGGCATATGAGAAATTCCACGAAGATGCAAACAGACCACGAGAACGATAACTTTGTTGTGGTATTATATATAATTCGTGATTTAGATTATATAGTCGAAAGGACAATATTTCAATGGACAAGCTAAAGGTACTTATTTCAAACATGCAAAAAGACATTAAAATCCCTACTGGCATAAGGCTTCTGGTTCGCAAGTGCTGCCATGCAGTGCTGCAAACTGAAGATTTGCACGGACATTTTGAGGTTAGCGTAAGCTTCCTTGACAATGACGAAATCCAAAAGCTAAACCAGCAGTACCGCGGTAAGGATATGCCCACCGACGTGCTATCGTTTCCGCTTGCAATCGGGGATAAGCACGAAATCAATCCTGATTCTGGTGCGAAAATGTTGGGAGATATTGCACTCTCAATTCCAAAAGTTTATGAGCAAGCCGAGCAATTTGGGCATTCTATTCAACGTGAATTTGCGTATTTAACCGTACATTCAATGCTGCACCTCTTGGGTTACGACCACGAAGCAGGCGGCATAGATGCTGTCCGTATGCGCGAAAAAGAGGAAGAAGTTCTCGCTAAACTGGGACTTCAACGCGATGCGAGCTACGTAAACGACAATGAGCAAGCTTAGTGCATACAACCTTGCGCGCTCGTTTAAATGCGCTTTTATAGGTATTTTGCGGTCACTGTGGTACGAGCGAAATCTTAGAATTCATTTCTTTGCCGCAGCCTATGTACTTTACTTCCTACACTATTTTATCCTCACAAAAGGCGAGCTTGCTATAGTTTTTCTAATGCTTGGCCTCGTAATCGTATGCGAGCTGATTAACACCGCAATTGAAGCCACCGTGGATTTGAACACGCCTGACTACAACGCCCTTGCCAAAACGGCCAAGGACGCTGCGGCAGGCGCTGTTTTGGCGTCAGCAGTTGCAAGTATAGCAGTAGGCGTAACGCTTTTCTGGCAGCCTAAAGCTTTGCAAAAAATTTGGCATGATATTTTATCTGCGCCGTTTGTCTGGCTTTTTCTCATAGCGATAACAATTTTTCTCATAGCATGGCCCGAACGCCGTCAAATGTCAAAGGGTACTGCAAAAGCTAAAAACTTCAACATTAAGTCTAGCCAAAACGGCTTGGACAATACAAATACTAGGGAGAATAAATGAACAACACTAAATCTGCATTTGTGGCCATTGTAGGCAAACCGAACGTCGGCAAATCTTCGCTATTAAACTTGATTGTCGGCGAAAAGGTCGCCATAGTCTCGCCAAGACCCCAAACTACACGAACCCGCATAACAGGCGTACTTACGCGAGAAGAAACACAGCTCGTCTTTATAGATACACCTGGAATTCATAAGCCGCGGACGAAGCTTTCCGAGTACATGGTCAAACAAATCAAGGAAAGCGTCGCTGACGTTGATGTCGCTGTGCTTGTCACAGAACCAACCGACGAAATTCGCACGGCCGAGCTTGATTTAATCGAAAGCTTCAAGGCAAGAAAGATTCCCGCAATCCTCGTTGTAAACAAAATTGATATTCTTGAGCGCAAAGAGCTGATGATGCAGAAAATTGCCGAATTCTCCAAGCTTTATGAGTTCGACCAAATTGTGCCAATCAGCGTGATTAAACGCGACGGCGTTGATATTCTGCTTGATTTAATCTCAAGCTACGCCGTGGACGGCCCACATTATTTTGATGACGATGCGTACACCGACCAACCCGAACGCGTGATTGTCGCGGAGATTGTGCGGGAAAAGGTTCTGCAAAACATGCGCGACGAAATTCCCCACGGAACGGCTGTCGGTATCGACCAAATGAAAGAGCGCGAAGGTTCAGGAATAATGGACATTCAAGCTGTAATTTACTGCGAAAAAGATAGCCATAAGGCCATGATTATCGGAAAAAACGGAGCATCGCTCAAGAAAATTGGAACGCAGGCGCGTGTTGAAATCGAGAACTTTCTAGATACAAAAGTTAATCTTCAGCTCTGGGTCAAGGTTAAAGAGGACTGGCGCAATCGCGCAGGTCAACTGCGTGAATTTGGATTCAACTAAACTGTAAAAATTATCAAAAAGCATCATTAATTCCCTCACATGCGAATAGAATTGTAGGAAACACTATCTTTACTCAATTTTATCCGCATAGGAGGATTATCACATGATACCTGATAACAACGCTTGGGGCAGCTTTCTTGAGACTGGAAAAATCGACGATTATCTAAGCTATTGCCAAAAACGCAAGCAGGAAATGTACGCATCCATTGCGGAAGGAGCCATTGATGCAGCTAACGACCGATGGGATAGTTCTGTCGGATTACAAGATTGAAGAAGACAGAATCTTAACCATTTTATCGCGTGAGCATGGCGTAATTACGGCCTTTGCCAACGGCGCAAACAAAATCAAGGGTAAGCTTGCGGCCTCTACAGAGCTGCTTTGTTACTCTCAATTTGTTTTGTTCACAAATCGTGGACGAAATATTGTGGACAGTGCTGACTCGCATTGCATTTTCTTTGGAATTCGAAGTGACCTTGAAAAGCTTGCACTTGCCTCATATTTTGCTGAACTCACGAAGGAGTTAGCCCCGCAAAAAGAATCTGCTGATACTCATTTAAGCCTTTTGCTAAACTGTCTAAGCTTTATTGAAAACGAAAAACGTGACAGCCGTTTGCTCAAGGCGCTACTTGAGTTGCGGCTGCTCACTTTGGCAGGATATATGCCGCAACTTGTAGGTTGCCGCGAATGTGCTTGCTTTGAATCCGAGCAAATGCTGTTTTTCCCACTTGGCGGAGAGCTTTTATGCGGCGATTGTGCTCAAGGAGAGGACAAGTACTCTGGGATGAAAGTCAGCGCGGGAACGCTTGCCGCAATGCGGCACATTATATATGCGCCCCCAGAAAAGCTTTTTGCTTTTAGTCTTTCCCCTACTGGACTTGACAGCCTTACAGCAATTTCGCAGCGATATTTAAAAGCGCAACTTGAAAAAACGCTGCCAACATTGGATTTTTACAATAATTTGCGTTTGTTTGCTATATAATTTACACTTATAATTATATAGCGTACCTTACAACTTAACTTGTCTTAGGAGGAGAATTTTGGTTAACACTAATCGGCACATCAAAGCTTTGGAGCTTGCTAAAGTGCTTGCAATGCTTGCTGAACATGCAAGCTGTGAAGATACAAAACAAAAAATATTCGCAATTGAACCTTGCGGTACATTTCGCGAAGCAACTCGACTTATGCAGCTGACCGCTGACGCACACTCACTGACAAACAAATACGGCACTCCGTCTATCTACGGCGTTAAGCCATGCATTGATGCGGTAAAACGCGGAAAAATAGGCTCAATGCTCGGTATG
>JAVBKH010000054.1:0-4478 GCA_031554155.1 Oscillospiraceae bacterium | reverse complement strand
AATACAACAAATCCCCTGACAGCCTAAACTGTTAGGGGATACTATAATCTCGATACGCACCGTCAGAGTCAGCCGTGCTACCGTTACACAATCGGGCAATATTTGTGTGATGACTATGATATTATAGCCTGTCTATACGGTTTTGTCAAGATTGAAAATGTTAATATGTAGTAGGACAGGAAATTATCTTGTCACTACTACATTTTTTATTATGGGGGTAATCAAAAATGACACGTGAGACACAAAAAGAAATTAAACGCCGCAAACAAGAAGCTGCTAAACTCGTTCGATACGCGAACCCTAGAAGTAAGTCCCGCCCCTCTGTTGAGTTAGTTTCGGAAATTCTGTTATCGCACATTCCGTATCGCTTCCAAAAACCTGTTGTCTCAAGTTTTGTTGTAACAGAATATCATCGAAATCGTCTTATCAAATGTGCGTATTTCAATGTGGAGACGGCAGACGGTAAAGTTTTTGAGATTTCCGCTTACGAGCATCTAAAAGGCAGAACGCCCGAAGAAAAAGAAGCTGATAGAACTGCATCTTTTCCGAGTGGATTGTTCCGAATATTTCATTCCGAAATTGCTTAGTTAAATCAGCTTTGGGCGGCTAACCCCGCCCAAAGCTTAAATAAATGGGGGTAACAAAAATGACAAAAAGTAAAACCGTTTGGGCTTATCTTGATGGCAAGAAGTACGTTGATGTGTTGCAAGCTGCGCTTGATAATAACATGATACTTTCCGACATGAAGAAAAAGCTTGTTGCCGAAAACCCAGACCACGAAGTCACCTTTAGAGTGATATGAGGTGACACCATGCAAACCACTGTATGCTTAACAAGAATATTTACATCTATCTTGCATCGTTGAGGAACGATGGTGGTTCATATGGCAAATAAAAACAAACTTCCGCATAGCGTACAAGCAAATTTTCATATGTTTGCAGTGTAGGAGGTGGCTTGATGTCAACGAAATTGGAATTAATTATTTGCAAAAATATTTTTAAATCTACGGACGATAAATCGCGAATAGAAAGCTTTACAGGCAAAATGGCAGAACTAATCAAACAAAAAGAGAGTAGCAAAATATATACTGTATCATGATAAACGATTGATAAGCCGACCTGAATTTTGTATAATTAAGTTAGGCAGGTCGACTTGTTTTTATCGAATCTTCAAGGGAGAGGAGATAAATAATATGAGAGCAGCACTTTATTGCCGCTTATCAGAAGAAGATAGAAACAAGCTACAAGAAACCGATGACAGCGAAAGCATTCAAAACCAGAAAACTATGTTAATCCAATATGCGGCGGACCATGACTGGGATATTTACAACATATACAGCGATGATGATTACACAGGTTCGGACCGTAATCGCCCTGCGTTTAAGCAGCTTGTTGCCGACGCTGAAACCCGAAAATTTGATATTATTCTGTGCAAAACACAATCCAGATTTACCCGCGAAATGGAGCTTGTAGAAAAATATATACATGGGCTGTTCCCTTTGTGGAAAATTCGCTTTGTCAGCGTTGTGGATAACGCTGACACCGAGAATAAGGGCAACAAAAAAGCCCGCCAAATCAATGGGCTTATCAATGAGTGGTATTTGGAGGATATGTCAGAAAATATCAAAAGCGTTCTTACAAGCCGCCGTAAAAGCGGCTTACATATCGGCTCGTTTGCGCTATACGGCTACAAGAAAGACCCCGAACGAAAAGGGTACTTGATTATAGACGATGAAGCCGCCGCCGTTGTGCGCGAGGTGTTCACGCTGTTTGCAAGCGGGTACGGCAAAACCGCAATCGCTCGCGTACTCAATGACAGAGGTGTTCCAAATCCAACCGAATACAAGCGACTTAGCGGACTGCGCTATAAGCCCCCAAAAACAAAGCAAAGCACGTTGTGGAAATACTTTGCAATCGCAAATATGCTTACGAATGAGATTTATATTGGTAACATGGTGCAGGGGAAATATGGCAGCATTTCGTTCAAAAGCAAGGCTAATAAGCCAAATGCTAAGGAACAATGGATTCGCGTGAAAAATACCCACGAAGCGATTATCGATGAGGCTTTGTGGGATAGGGTTCAGCAACTGGCGAAAGAAAAGCATAAGCCTTTCAAGGTAGGTCAAATCGGAATATTAGCTAAAAAAGTGGTATGTGCGCATTGTGGCTATACGATGCGCTCATCCAAGAACCGCGGACTTTATTATCTCAAATGCCCAACAAAACATGTTGGCGGAGAGTGTATCGGGTCGTTTGTTTCGGTGAACACACTGGAGAAGCTGGTGTTGACGGAGCTTGTGCGTATGAATGAGGACTATCTTGACAAGGATGCATTGGCGCAAAAGGTCATCTTTCTGGATAATTGCACAGCCCAGATGACAAAGATAGAATCCGATATTGCAGCTTATCAAAAAAAGATTGGCGAATACGCTGTTGGCATCAAAAACTCATATCTAGATAAAGCTAAAGGTCTAATCACTGACGCTGAATTTCTGGAATTTACCAAGGACTTCTCTTCGGAAAAGGCAAGGCTAGAAAAACTGGTGCAAGCCTCTCAAGAACAACTTGCGTCAGTTGAAATGAAAATACAGACTGCTGACAGCCACCGCGAACAGCTTGATCAATATTTAAGCTTGGAGCAACTAGACCGCATGATGGTAGAAACCATGATTGATTACATATCCGTCAGCCGCCGTGACCCAGAAACCAAGCAGTTACCCATTGAGATTTACTGGAATTTTTGATGTATTCACTGGAATTTCCATATTTTAAGGAAAAAGCACGCACAACTTTTTAAAATAGAAAACGTTATGATAAAGCCATTTTTTTAATGTGATGTTGTCTTTGTATCATTGCAGGGCGAAAAGGCATGCACTAGCCGAATTTAGCATGAACAAGCCAAAAAACAAGGGCGTTTGTTCTGTGCTGATTGCAGCAGAGCAAAAGGCTCGCACAACCTACGACAATATTTTGCGCCTTGTCGACGACCCCGATGTCAAAAATGTCATTCGCTTTTTGCGCGAACGCGAGCTTGTACATTATCAGAGGTTTGGTGACCCAAAACGTACATATGGTAATGATGATTTTTTGGCTGACCGCTTGTAACCCCCATAACTAACGACTTTGTTAGTTATGGGGGTAGCTTTGCGCGATAAATGAGAAATCAGAGTTTTGACCGTTAAAACCGTTTAAAAGTAGTTAAACAGCTAGAAAAGGCGTTAAAATGCCGTTTTCTAGCTGTTGATTTTTGCGTTACATCGTTAAAAGCACAATTTTCTCATTTATTGTGAAAATACTTCTGCTCCTTAAAAATCAGCATGCACCTCGTCAATGTTGAAAACCTAATTTTTATTAAAATACGTTTTAAAGATGCTTTAAGCTTTTAAAAACTAAAATAAAAAGCAAATATTGACTATATTTAAAGGAAATATTTGCTTTAAAAGAATTTGGTAGAGCTTTAAAGATTCTAGTATTTAACCTGAAAATGAGGACTATCTCTGTTGTAAGTTGTTGAAAAGTTAATAGGAATATAGGAACTGAATTCTCATACTAAAGGGAACATGTTCCTGTTGCGTAACTATGCGGTTTTGTACGCTTATTGAAGATTACACATTAATAGTAGAACCAAATTAAATTATAAAAACTAAACTGTATTATTTTTCAGTTAAATGGATAATAATTCGCTGCTATAATTTGCCCTGCCTTTTGTAAACATCTAGCACAATATGTATGAAATCCTCAGTTACATCAAAATAGTCTGCCAGTTCCCATATTTCAACAATACCAATTTCAAAAGCAGTTTGCAATTCATTCCATGATACGATATGCTCCGTAGCCCAACGGTTAGCACGATACTTCGATATTCTAAAAGCACTTGCTATAACCTTGGCTGCTTCGATTTCTACCCCGCAATTACCAATGAGGAAGAATTAGGATTATATTTTGTTGATGAGTGTGGAGCAATCCAAATCCCAGACAACATAGCGCCGTATTTTGATTATGAAAGCTATGGACGTGACATGTACTTGGACAGCTACGGTGGCTTTACTGACAGCGGTTATATAATCGACAACGGCGGCTCATGCGAGGTCTATGACGGTATGAATATCCCCGATGAATATAGGGTTTTCGCCCATATAAGTGGGCATGAAATACCACAATAAAAAGTGGAGGACGTTAAAAAGATGTTTAAATGCAGTAACTGTGGAGACAAGTTCGAGACCCATGACGAGTACGAGGTGGACGGCAAAAAGCTTTGTCCAGATTGTGCGGACGATTTGACCTTTACTTGCGACTACTGCGGAGAAAGGTTCATGCTATCCGATATGGACAAGGACGGTAGCGACGATGACGAAAGCATGTGCGTCTACTGCGCAAATCTTTCGTAGCTGTTGACCGTATCCATGAAGTGGAATCTAGAATAACAAAACAGATTCTCAAAAACAAGGACGTAACAAAAATCCCATTTAAGGGATATTG
>JAVBKH010000062.1:0-6956 GCA_031554155.1 Oscillospiraceae bacterium | reverse complement strand
GAGCTGTCACTTCCATTTTCCACGGAGTTTGGGACAAAATCTAATAAACTCTACACTCCAAATAACAAAGTACCGCCAAGCCAAACTATAGTCCACCAAAAAAGGAAAATGATATTAACAATTATTAACACTATTCCAAGTGAAGTTTTGCTTTTTCTGCGCCTGCTAATATTGTATTATCTTTGAAGACAAAGGCGGAATAGTGCAAATGAACCTAATTATTATTCCCTATGTTTTCGGTTTCTAAGCGATAAAACTATAATAAGACCGTTGAGGATAAGATAAATTAATGGATTTATAGAAAAGCCTCCATCGCCATGCCACGAGTGCCAATGTGTCATTGAATATCCCAAACCATAATAATCAGTTCTTTCTCCACCCACAGATTCTAACATAAAAATAGGTCTTGATATTGTAAAAGCACAAATTATATCAATGAGAAAAATAACAAGCCAAATTATCCGAATAATATCTAAAGTTTTCTTTTTCATAACTAAATCACCACATATTCTTAAATTTAGCATGTTAAATTAATTCACAATAGCCTAATAAGATAATATTACTACATATCTAATCAAAAATCAACAAACAGGAGGTACTTAACATACTAAATGAACAAACAACCCAAAATCGACTATATCATATGGAGTATTTTGCTTGTGCCTGACCTATGGTTTGCGGTGTTGCTTGCAATGTGCATCACGCCAGATATAAAGCTTGCAGGCTTGCTTGAAAATCTTTCAAATGCCATTGCCAATCCATTTGAAATACATTTTACCGAGAGGACGGCGGCTTTTTCATTAGCCGCCGTCCTGCTTTATGCTATGGCAATCGCAAGCTACTACGCGAATATAGCTAACACCCGCAGAGGTGAGGAACACGGCAGCGCAAAGTGGGGAATCCCAAAGCAGATTAATGGCAAATATGCCGACCACAAGCACCTCGAAAATAATATCATTTTAACAAGGAATGTCAGAATGGGAATGGACACCCACAAGCATCGTCGCAACTTGAATGTTCTTGTAGTCGGTAGTTCTGGCGCAGGCAAGACAAGGTTTTTCGCAAAGCCACAAATCATGCAGGCGAATTGTAGCTATCTGGTAACTGACCCTAAAGGAGAAATTTTGCGTTCAACAGGGCATTTGCTTGAAGCTATGGGCTATGAAATCACTGTTTTCAATCTGGTAGAAATGTCGCGCTCTGACTGCTATAACCCATTCGCCTACATGCGCGAGGATAACGACACAATCAGACTTGTATCAAATCTAATCAAAAACACCACACCCAAAACAGCAAAAAGTGACGACCCGTTTTGGGAAAAGGCAGAAACCGCCTTACTCGTCGCGCTCATGCTCTTTCTCAAATACGAGGCACCGAAGTACGAGCAAAATTTTTCTACGCTCATGTTTCTTTTGCAGAACGCCGAGGCTGTGGAATCAGACGAATCGCATCAAAGCCCTGTTGATTTGATGTTTGAGGAATTGGAGGAAAACGAGCCAGAGCATATAGCCGTGGGTTTTTATAAAGTCTTTAAACAGGCCGCAGGTAAAACCGCAAAAAGCATACTAATTTCGGCGGCGGTAAGGCTTGCAGCTTTTCATTTGCCAGATGTTGCGAGAATCACCCGCTGTGATGATATGGATTTACAAAGCATGGGCGAGCGCAAACGAGCAATTTTCTGTGTTATCCCAGACAATGACAGTAGCTTCAATTACCTTGTCGGTATGTTGTATACCCAAGCGTTCCAACAGCTATATTACGCCGCAGACTACAAATACGGCGGTGCGTTGCCTGTTCATGTTCGCATAATCGCTGACGAATTTGCTAACGTTGCCTTACCAGACGAATTTGAGCGTGTTCACAGTACCATGCGAAGCCGAGAGATTTCGGTATCAATAATCATACAAAATATGGCGCAGTTAAAGGCTTTGTTTGAAAAGACTTGGGAGAATGTCACAGGCAATTGCGACACGCTTTTGTATCTTGGCGGCAACGAGCAAAGCACACACGAATACATATCAAAGCTACTGGGCAAGGCGACAATTGACACGCGTACTAGAGGCGTTACCAAAGGGAGAAACGGCAGTACAAGCGAAAATTTCCAGAACGCAGGTCGTGAACTTTTAACCCCAGACGAGGTGCGGCTACTCGATAACGAAAATGCCTTGCTTTTCATTCGAGGCGAACGCGCTGTACTTGATAAAAAATTTGACCTCATGCGTCACAAAAATATTGCGCTAACGCAGGACGGCGGCGCAATACCATATATTCGACAAATATCCTATGAACAACTAGATTTATCCATAGATGCAGACGACTTAAACGATATTGACATTTCTGTCATAAATGGAGGGAAACCAGATGATAACAAAAGAAAAAATCCCGCGCCAAGCTCCGAGGCTTGAGCCACAGGGTAAGGCCATTAAGCGACAATATATTTGTGTGTGCCTTGCGGCTATACTAATATTTTCGCTATCAGTTACCGCTTTTGCCGCAGGTGACCCACTTGGCAGCATAAACAAGTTGAGTGACTTTGTGTTTGCGGCAATCCGAGCTGTCGGTGTAATTTTGCTTGGCTTTGGAATCGTACAAATCGGTTTGGCGCTCAAAAGTCACGACCCCGGCCAGCGCGCCAACGGCTTTATGACTTTTTTCGGCGGTGTGGTAATCGCCTTTGCTAAAGATATTCTGGATATGATTTTATAGGGCTTGATTTAGAATTGGGAAAGAGGTACAATGAATTTAGAATATTGGTAAAGCAGTGTTTTGTTAATACAAGCGCAAAAATTTATACTTAATGCAGGAGGTATAATAAAATGGAAAAAACAAAAGGCACTTGGGCTAATCTCGTTTGCATTAATATTGTTACGCCTGACACCAAAAAACTTGCAGATTTTTACCAGAACGTATTAGGTGCTGAAATTGAAGAAACCCGAGGAGGTCCGCGCCGTATTGAGATATGGTTTGGTCCGAAAAATGACAGCACTGTTTGCATCGTTGCGAATTATGATGAAGAATTTACACCACAGGTATCTAATGCTTGTCAAGGATTTGAGTTTCGTGTTGCGGACGCTGACGCAGAATACGCGCGGATATGTGGGTTAGGTATTGAGGTGAAAGAACCTCCGAAAGACTTACCTTGGGATTATCGTTTTTTCAATATCAAAGACCCTGACGGAAATGGTATTGATATAGTTCAAGCGCTGTGAGTAGTACGAAGTATAAGCATTTACTTCGCTCAAAACAAATCCAAATTAATCACATTGTTAAATATTGTCGCATTTAAAAGCGTCCTTACAAGGGCGCTTTTTTTCGTGCCACATGGAGGTGAACCCACATAGATAACAACTGGATTGTAGAAAACCTAATCAACGCACTTGACACTTGGAACTCAAAGCTTGCGGAAATATGGCAGCTAATCGGCACATCACCAGAAACATTTAAGGGCGGCGAGATTTGGAATGTCATTGTCGGAATCAACGGCAGTTTAAAGGCTATTGGCTACGGCTTGCTAGTCCTGTTTACGGCAATCGGCATTTTCGGAAGTGTCGCAAGCTTCAAGGATTTTCAGCGACCAGAACATGCGCTAAGGCACTTTATTCGTTTTGTTGCCGCTAAAACCGCAATTACTTACAGCATGAATATTATGACAACCATATTTGAAATTTGCGGCGGCGTTATCCAGAACATGACGGCATACATGGGCGGCGTGACAGGTGCTAACGCCGCCTTGCCCGATGAAATCAAAACCGCAATAGTGGAAGTTGGATTTTTTCAAAGTATACCGCTATGGCTAGTCACTATCATAGGCAGCCTGTTTATAACGGTGCTTTCATTTGTGATGATTCTTACCGTTTACGGCAGGTTTTTTCGTTTGTATATGTACACGGCACTTGCGCCAATTCCGCTATCAAGCTTTGCGGGCGAGGGTACGAGCATACACGGCAAAGCGTTCATCAAGTCGTACATAGGCGTTTGCATGGAGGGCGCAGTTATTGTACTGGCCCTTTTAATTTTCAGCGCGGTTGTGAGCAGTAACGAGCCCGGCCTTGTGGCGGGTAGCGTTGTAACGCAGGTCTGGGCATATATAGGCGAGCTTATTTTTAACATGCTTGTACTTGTCGGTGCAGTCAAAGGCGCTGACAGAATCGCAAAAGAAATGTTGGGGACGTAAGGGAGGCTGAAATGTGGAAATAAAGATTAACAAGGAAATCCGCGACTACAAGGAAAATATCTTTTTCGGCTTGAGCCTGCGACAATTTATTTGCTCTATATTGGCGATTGTTACGGCGGTGGCGGTGTACTTTTTGCTCAAGGATTTGCTTGGGGAGGAAACCGTATCTTGGCTTTGTATCGTTGTCGCCGCGCCCATTGCAGCAATCGGATTTTTTCAATATAACGGCATGAACGCCGAGCAGTTTTTGTGGGCTTGGATAAAGTCAAATATTTTATGCTGTGGTATGAGGAAGTTTGAAGCAGAGAATATTTACAGCAAGGCATTTGAACAGAGAGAAAAATGTGATTAAATAAAGAAAATCCACCATGCGGAATTTGTCTGCATGGTGGATTTTCATAACTTTAACTTTCTTATTCAAAGATAAAAATTTCTTCAATTGGAGTATTAACTGCCCTAGAAATATCCACAGCCAATTTAAGTGACGGATTGTACTTACCAGTTTCCAAACGTACAATCGTCTCGCGCCTCACTCCAACTTTAGCCGCCAATTCATCTTGTGTCAATTCAGCAAGTTGACGGTATTTTTTTAAGTAGGATATAAATTCACTCATATATTCAACCTATTCTGCTCAATGTTTTTCATAATAATAAAACGAAATTGCGTAAGTAAGAAAAAAGCATATCCAAGCGAGCGTGCTTAAAATCACCATAAATTCCCTTGTGCCAAATGGATATGAAGCTGACCACGCTACCACGAATACTGCAAGTGTGGGAATATATACTGCTTTTCCAGTTGCTTTCTGGGCGTTTAGCTTAAATCGTTCGTCTGGCATTTCTTTTGATAATTTGCCGATTAAGAAGAACGCAAAAAAAGCGAAAAAGGAGAAGTAGAAAATATCACCTACATTATGCGATAAAAAATACTTGAATCCAAAGCAACCGAAAAATCCAAACACTCCAGTAAATTGTCCATGTTTTCTAATAAATTGTAACATTACAAATCCTCCCTTAGTGATGTATTTATCATATTATGATACAAATATATCACTATTCAAAAATAATGTCAATATTAAATTTAAAAAATTATTGGAGACAACACATGCTAAAAACATTAAAAAATATATTGCGCTCCGAGCGTGAATTGTTTAAAGTCACGAAATCTGTGCAACAATCAATACCAATTAAACGAATATACAAGGACGGCACTTGGCAGGTGGGGAAGAAATATAGCAAAACATTCCGATTCGCCGACATTAACTATGCAGTCGCAGGGCATGAGGAACAGCTTGACATGTTCCTTGACTATTGCGCCGTTATCAACGCTCTGCCGACCGACGCAACCACAAAAATAACCATCGTAAACCGCAAAATTAATCCCGCCGAATTTGAGCGGGATATTTTAATGCCTCTGTGCGGAGACGGACTTGACAATTATCGTATAGAATACAACAATATGCTGATTGCAAAATCCGAGGCGCAAAATGGAATTATTCAAGAAAAATACATCACCATTTCGGCACAAAAGAGAGGCATTGAGGAAGCGGGCACATTCTTTGTTCGCGTCTACAATGACCTTATAACCCGTATGGGTAAGCTTTCGTCCGCCGTGACCGAGCTTTCTAATTCTGAACGCTTGCGATTGTTTCACGACTTTTTCCGTCAAGGCGAGGAAGCCTATTTTAGATTTGACCTGTCCGAAACCATGCGGAAAGGTCACGACTTTCGCGACTACATTTGCCCCGATGGTATGAAGTTTTCAAACGGACACTTTGAAATGGGCGGCAAGTTTGGGCGCGTTTTGTTTTTGCGGGAATATGCAAGCTATATCAAGGACACCATGATTGCCGAGCTTTGCGAGGTCAACCGAAACCTTATGCTTTCAATTGACCTAATTCCTGTGCCGACTGATGAAGCGGTCAAGGAAATCCAAACGCAGATTATGAAAGTGGAAACAAATATAACTCAATGGCAGCACAGACAGAATCTAAACAATAATTATTCTGCAACAATTCCGTATGATATGGAGCAACAACGGCGGGAATCGAAAGAATTTTTCGATGATATTACTACACGCGACCAGCGCATGATGTTTGCAACCGTGACGCTTGTACATACCGCAGACACCTAAAAACAATTGGACGAAGATACTGAAACATTGCTTTCAATCGGGCGCAAAAATTTGTGTCAGTTTGCTCCATTGACATACCAGCAGGAGGACGGACTTAAAACGGTTTTGCCTTATGGCTTGCGAAAAATCCACGCTTTACGGACGCTGACGACAGAAAGTGCCGCCGTCCTCATGCCATTTACTGTGCAGGAAATCATGCACGCAGGCGGTCTTTTTTATGGCAATAACACCATATCGCGCAATTTGATAATCTGCAACCGTAGGATTTTGCTCAACGGAAATGGCTTTATCTTGGGCGTTTCTGGCTCTGGTAAGAGTATGGCGGCAAAAGAAGAAGTCATAAACCTTGCGCTCAACTCTGGCGACCACATTTTGCTTATTGACCCAGAGCGGGAGTACGGCCCACTTGTAAATGCCATGGGCGGCGTGGTTATCGAAGTTGGTCCACACAGCACAAATCACATTAACGCAATGCAAGTGTCACAGGGCTATGGAGCAGGTGAAAATCCAATCATAGCAAAGAGTGAGTTTTTGTTATCATTATGTGAGCAAGTCATGGGTGCGGGGCAACTTGGCGCACAGGAAAAGAGCATCATCGACCGTTGCACCGCAAGCATCTTGAGAAAATACGTTCACAGCTTCAAGGGACAA
>JAVBKH010000214.1:0-10001 GCA_031554155.1 Oscillospiraceae bacterium | reverse complement strand
GCAAGAGGGTGAGGCAGAGGCTAGAAAAAAAGCCTTCGTCGGTTTCCAAATCAATGAAAAGCTTTTGGAAGTCGCAAAAGCGGGCGCAATGGTGCAACACTGCCTGCCTGCTCACCGCGACGAAGAAATTGCAGCAAGTGTTTTTGAAGCTCACGCCAACGAAATCTTTGACGAAGCTGAAAACCGACTACATGCGCAAAAAGCTGTTTTGCTCAAGTTAATGAAAGCGTAATTTTTGTTATTATATTGGCTTGGCCCAATCACAAAATCAAAGTGGATTGTTAAATATAATGCAAACGATGCACAGTATTATTACCTTACCAAGAATTGTAAAAATAATGGAATAAAGAATATCTGTTTAATCATGCCAATAATTGCATCTTCTTGCAGTCACAGATAATATGATTTGATTTCCAATTTACAAAATGTTAATAATTAATTAATCTTATATCCATATATTTTTCTTGAGCTATGATATAATAATAACATCGGAAGAGAGAACTTCCAAACTAACTTAACCCCCTATATCTTTATCGATTAAACCCGATAAGCTTGCCGCAGGGTATCTATTGTGCAGATAGATACCCTGCAAATTTTTGCGCAAAATTCGAGGAACAAATCTCGAAACGAAGTCCATTATTGATTGGTTTGAAGTTAGGCGCATATCAATAATAATTCTACAAATTGGAATGATAATGGCACACAACATTACCCATAGCAGCGTATACCGTATGCACACCTGCCCACAGATGGCAAGCGGCTCATTGGAGTAGTCCCAAACTGAAAGGCCAAGCCAAATGTTGACGATGCAGCCGCTTATAAATTCCGCAGTAGTGATGAATAGGCCACCCAAAATTGATTTTGCAAGCAGACTACTTTCCATCTTTGCAATTCTTATCATTATACAAAAACAAATGCCGCCAACAATTAGCATACTTACGTGAGTATATCCGCGCCATAATATTTCCAAAAAACCATAGCTTGCGCCACCTGAACAAAATTGCAAGCCCCAACAAGTATATTTTTTCGCTTTTGCGCTCATTTTAGTTAATTCCTTCATTCTTATTTCATGTTTAAGCTACCCCCAAAAGTTTTTTTTATGGCTTGTAGTTTTCGGTAATCTTGGGTTAATTAGGGCAAAAAAATCTACTTCATTTTGAATGAAGTAGATTTTGTATTGGATTACTATATAATATATAATGCTAGTTAAAGTCAAATAATAGACGAATTAGATTTATTTGCTTGCTAATAACGAATATATTTCTTTGCAGATTCGTGGCGCAGCGTCAATTATCGCCATTGAAGCTGCGTTTTGCCCTAGGTTCTTGATTTCTTGCGGGTCACTTACAAGTTGGTCTACTGCTTTGCAAAGTCTTTCGCCTGTGAGGTCTTGTTCCTCTATAACGACAGCGGCGTTTTTGTTTGCAAGCACCATTGCGTTATGATATTGGTGGTTTTCTGCAACATTCGGCGATGGAATCAAAATCGAAGCGCGGCCGATAGCTTGAAGCTCCGATAGCGATATTGCGCCTGCGCGACATACGACCAAATCGGCAGCAGCAAGACACTCTGGCATGTTGTGAATGTACTCGCGAATGTCTATATGTGGGTTGTCAGTGACATTTACGCCGCGTTCGCGCAGTAGCTGCGGGAACAACTCAACACCATACTGGCCTGTTGCATGTATGTGGTGCAAATATGGTTTGCCTTGATAATATGCCATCAAGTCCGCAACGGCTTCGTTGATTCTGCGAGCGCCAAGGCTGCCACCAAAGGTTAGCAACATCACTCTGTCGTCTACTCCAAGTTCATTGCGGCATTTATTGCGGTCAGCAAATAGAATCTCCTGCCTAATTGGGTTGCCAGTCACGATGTATTTTTTGTTTGTAGGCAAAAACTCCTGCGCCTTGGGTACAGCAAGCAGAACTTTGTCAACATACTTTGTCAAAAGCTTTGTCGTAACGCCAGGAAAAGCGTTTTGCTCGTGGGTGAGGGTTTTAACCCCCATTTTAGACGCTTGACGCAAAACAGGGCCGCTGACATATCCGCCTGTTCCCATTGCGACATCTGGACTAAAGTCTTCAATAATTTTTTTTGCTTTGCTTGATGCAGTCATCAAAAGCCGCGCAGAATTAATGTTGCGCTTTATATTTTCCAAGTTAATTTTGCGCTGAAAGCCTTGAATTTCGATGGGAGCAAAGTCGAAGCCTGCTTTTGGCACAAGAGTTGCTTCCATGCCGTTTGGGTTGCCCGCAAATAAGATTTGCGCGTCTTTATGTTCCTGCCGAATAAGTGTAGCAACGGCAAGCGCTGGATTTATGTGACCTGCTGTGCCACCACATGCAAATAAAATGCGCATTTTTCCACTCCTTATCGCTTTTCCAAGGTTGTTTCGCGTGAAATTGAAAGAATTACGCCCATCTGACACAGCAGCATGACAAGCGAAGTACCTCCGTAAGAGAAGAACGGTAGCGAGATACCTGTGTTTGGTATGGTGTTTGTCACAACCATGATGTTTAGAATGGCTTGAAGTCCGACTTGCGCGGTGAGACCAATTGCCACAAGTGAGCCGAAGCGGTCTTTGCAGCGCATTGCGATAACGAAGCCGCGCCAAACGAGCAGGGCAAACAAAATGATAATCAGCGTTGCGCCAATGAAGCCAAGTTCTTCGCACACGACCGAGAAAATAAAGTCGTTTTGGGGCTCTGGAATATACAGATATTTTTGCCGCGAATTGCCTATGCCGACGCCCATCAGTCCACCAGAACCTATGGCGTAGAGCGATTGTATCGTCTGAAAACCGAGTCCGCGTTGGTCAGAGAATGGGTCGCGCCATATAGCAATGCGACCACCTGCGTAGTTAACAACGCCAGTTACGACGACGATGGCGACCAAAGCCACAGCGACAATTGCTGCAAGCACAAACCATTTGAGGTCTGCACCGCCTACAATCATCATGATTGCACCGATTGAGAAAATCAAAATTGTACCCGATAGATGCGGCTCCAAAATCATTAGTCCTGCTATGACGACCAAGATGCCTGCAAATGGCATGATACCGTGGCGGAAAGTGCGCATACGGTCACCCATTGCCACAATCAAGTGCCCAAACAGGATTACCACAGAGAATTTTGCAATCTCCGATGGCTGAAGCCCAACTGGGCCAACTCTTATCCAACGGTGAGCACCGTTAACATCGTCGAAAAACAGCACAACAACAAGCAAAAAGACAGTAACAATCATGACTGGCCATGCCATTCTCTCAAGCACCTTGTATTGTACCGTAGATATTAGCAGCATGAAAAACGTGCCCATCAGAGCCCAAACAAGTTGGCTTGAGATAAAAGCAAAGGAGTTATTGCGGTAATAATATGCGTAAGCGTAACTTGCTGAAAATAGCATAATCAAGCCAATTATAAGCAGCAGCATGACAAGGATAAGGAATGTTAGGTCAACGCCACCAACGCCGATATTGAATAGTGACAGCCGCTCTTTCTTTTTTGGTGCATCGATTCGCATACTGGACCTAGCTGTATGTTCATAAGCCATTGAAAAACCTCCAAACTCTATATAAATTGCAATATAAATTACATAAGGAATACAGCGAGCACTGCGATTGCGCAGAAAACAACCTGCACCAAAGAGAATACTACAACAATTTTTGTCTCGCTCCATGCGCTCATTTCAAAATGGTGATGAATAGGACTCATCTTGAAAAGTCGCTTACCTTCGCCAGTTTTGCGCCTAGTATACTTGAAATACGCTACCTGTATCATAACCGAAAGTGCATCAAGAATGTATATGATTCCCATGAATATCAGAATTACTGGCATGCCTAGGCCGAAAGCAATTGCCACGACCATGCCGCCTAAGAAAAGTGAGCCTGTATCACCCATGAAAACCTTGGCGGGGTAGAAGTTCCAGAGCAAAAAGCCGAGGCAACCGCCTGCTAGTGCGCCAGATACCATGCTCATGCCCTCCATCTGCACAATTGTGGAGATGACCATGAAACCAAGCGCAACGATAAATGTAACCGAGCTGCAAAGTCCGTCGATACCGTCGTTTAAGTTAACCGCATTGACGAGATAAACTATGCCGAGCAGGGCGAGTGGGTAGTAGAAAAATCCAAGGTTAAATTGTCCCAGAAACGGAACAAACACGATTGTTGAGCGGTCACCTGCGAGATAAAGTCCAGTTAAAAAAAGTGCTGCAATGAAGAACATAACTGCAAATTTTTGCTTAACCGAAAGCCCCTCGTTCTGCTTTTTAACCACCTTTATGTAATCGTCGATAAATCCGACCACGCCGTAGCTCAATGCCATAACGAATCCAAGTAGAATTCGCATATCGTCGAGCAGGGAGTGGCTGTACATTGCGCCGCCGCTGCCTGCCTTGAGCATGTAAAAGCCCACTAGCACAGCAATGCTGATGCCAGTCACGAACATTAAGCCACCCATTGTCGGTGTGCCTTGCTTGGTTTTGTGCCATTTTGGCCCAATATCAAGGATTGTTTGGCCATATTTGATTCTGCGAAGCAGCGGAACAAGCCACAAACCCATCATTGCAGTGATTCCAAACGATAAAACTACCGCCATAAACACAGGCATATTGTTCATAAATTGCTCTCCTTTGTATTTCGAATACGAAATGGCTCGTATACTTTAGCGATAATTTTTAAAGCTTACGCTTTGTAGCACGTTGGTGAGACTTTGTATAAGTGGCTGTGCAGCGTATGGATTATGCACCGCAAATCTTGTATACATTCCATTTGGTCTATATTTTTCGGCATATAATTCCAACTGCTGTTTAGTTTTTTTCTTTAAGTTTCTTTTCCAAAAGTTCACTGACTATGACTTTTTCATCAAAGAAAATTGTTCCGAAGTCAAGCACTTGGTAATCCTCGTGGCCTTTGCCTGCGAGAATCAAGATGTCGTTAGGTTCGCAAAAATCAAGTGCCCAAGCTATTGCATCGTATCGGTCGACAATGGTTTTGTATGGGGTCTTGTGCATTTTAAGCCCTGGTAAGGCGTCCTCGATTATGCGCGCAGGCGATTCGTCGCGGGGGTTGTCAGAGGTGAGTATGCAGAAATCCGAAAGCCTTGCTGCGGTTTCGGCCATTCTCGGCCGCTTAGTTCGGTCACGGTTGCCTGCACAGCCGAACAAAGTCACAACTCTTGCAGGCGCAAATTCGCGCACAGTTTCAAGAATTTTTTCGAGACCATCGGGGGAGTGCGCATAGTCGCGAATTACAGTGAATTCGGTGTTTGTAGGTAAAATTTCTATTCTGCCAGCAACACCAGAGCAGGAGCATAAGCCGTCGACAACTGTGTCAAAATCCACGCCCGCTGCCATGCAGGTAACTGCTGCCGCCATTGCGTTTGCAACTGAAAATTTCCCTGGCATACAGAATTTTACGCGCAAGAGCTTGGATTCATAAAGCAGCGCGAAACGGCTGCCCTGTGCTGAAAACTTAATGTCATGCGCTGTAAAGTCGGCATCGTCGCTAGAAAGTGAGTAGGTGAGGGTCTTGCAGGAGGTCTCCTTGCAAAGTCGCTTGCCATAGGCATTGTCAAGGTTGATTATTGCTGTATCACACATGGAGAATAATGTTTTTTTGGCTTCATAATAGCTTTCCATGTTGTTGTGATAATCAAGGTGGTCTTGTGTTAAATTTGTGAAAGCGGCAGTATCAAAGTGCAGACCTGCGACTCGCTGTTGGTCAAGAGCGTGGGAGGATACTTCCATAACCGCATATTCGCAGCCTGCCTCGACCATTCGCGCGAACATCGCATGTAGCTGCATTGGGTCGGGCGTCGTGTGCTTCGCAGGGAGCGTCATGTCGCCAATTTCGTTGTGAATTGTGCCGATTAATCCAACTGTTTTGCCTGCCTGCTCTAAAATTTGCTTTATCAAATAGGTTATTGTGGTTTTGCCGTTTGTGCCTGTTACTCCTAGCAGCTTGAGCTTTTTGGCGGGATTGCCGAAAAAATTAGCACATGCAAGGCTGTAGGCATGCCTAGTATTTTCGACCAAGATTTGATTTGCAAGGCCTAAGTCGCGCTCTACAACTATTGCGGAAGCTCCGCGCGAAGCCGCTTCAGCAGCGTGGTCGTGGCCGTCAAAGCGGACGCCCGCAATGCAGAAAAACAGTGAATGTTTCTCCACGTTGCGGGAATCACATGTTATTGTGTTAATATCATCTTTTTCAATTGTCCCTTTGTATTCTATTCCATCTAATAACTGCAATAGTTGCACCTTGCAACCCCCTTGTTAGATTAATATACTAGTTGTATCATATAAATATACTATTTGTAAAATTAACTGTTATCTTTTGGTGCAACCATGCCATCGAATAACTCGCGAAGTCCGTCCATTTCTTTTTGGTATTCTTCGGATTCTTCAGACGAGGCGTTTTCATCTGGCTGTGTTGAGCTATCAGTTTCGGTGGCATCGGCTGAAACTGCTTGGGTGTCGTCTTGCCCCGCTTTTGCGGCGGCAGGTGCTGCTTCCTCTCGCTTTGCGAGGGTGAGGATTACAACGTCGCCTGTGGCGGCATTTCCGCCCGCAAGAGGCCACTGCATTTTGACATATGTTGGCACACCGTTTGTTGTTACACCGCGCAGCTCAACGTTCAGCCCTGCGTCAAGCAAGGCGATATTGGCTTCCTGTGCGGAAAGTCCCACTAAATCGGGAATTGTTATCGCGCTTTCTATGACGGTTTCGTCGGTGAAAACTATGACTGTTCCGCCCTTTGGAATTTTTTGCCACGCCTGTGGAATCTGCCGAATAATTTCAGCTCCAGTTCCCTCGTATCTGATTTTAAGCCCTTCATTTGTCAACTTGGCCTGTGCGTCGTGGGGTTTCATGCCAACAAGGTCGGGGACTTCCACGTCTTTTTGCTCAAGCTGTTCTTGAGTGTATTGTGGCTCTATTCCAACATATGGCAGCATTTCCTGCAAAATTGCGCCTACGACTGGGGCTGCAATGGTCGAGCCGAAAACGTTTTGCAGCTTAGGCTCGTCAAGCATTACAAGAACTGCATATTTTGGGTCGTCCATTGGGGCAAAGCCTATGAAGGAAAGTACATTGACGTCTCGGTCGCGAATATCAAGCTTTTCGGAAGTACCAGTCTTGCCGCCGATTCTATAGCCTGGGATTGCCGCGTTGCGGCCAGAACCGCCAGCTACAACAGCTTCAACAAGCTCACGTATGGTTTGGGAGGTTTGGTCGGAAATAACTTGACGTTGAACGTAAGGCTCGGTAGTTTCGATTACGTTATCGTCGCTGTCAAGAATTTGCTTTACAACAAACGGTCTCATTAGGTTTCCGCCGTTGACGGCAGCGCTTGCAGCCGTAATCATTTGTAGGGGCGTGACTTTTATGGATTGGCCGAAAGCGTTACTTGAAAGTTCAACCATACCAGGTTTGTTGAGGTTTTCGAAAGTCTGCATTAGTCCGTCGGCTTCGCCGGGTAGGTCAATGCCAGTGGGTGAACCTAATCCAAAATTCTCCATATAATCGAACAGCATGCGCGCACCAACGCGCTGACCAATTGCGATAAACACAGGGTTACAGGAATTTTGCATACCTTGCGTAAAGGTCTGTTGGCCGTGGCCTTCGTGCTTGTGGCAATGGAATGTGTGGTCTGAGACCTTTACGCTGCCGCTACAGAAAAAGCCTTCGTTGACATTTAGCAGGTTGTTGTCAAGCGCTGTGGCTGCTGTGATAATTTTGAAAACAGAACCAGGCTCGTAGGGGTCAGAGATGGCCTTGTTGCGCCATTGGTCGTACCATAACTCGTTTTTGTATTTTCTAAATTCTTCGGAATCCGACGGGTGACCTTTGCCAAATTCTTCAAGTTTTGAGACTGATGTTGGATTTTGCAGCACATACGGCTCGTTAGGGTCAAAGTCTGGCTTGGTGCTCATTGCGATAATCTCGCCAGTTTTCACGTCCATCACAATGCCTGCGCATTTGTTGCCGAGGCTGTGTTCAACGACTGCCGTTTCGAGATTGCGCTCAAGAATATGCTGAATTGATTCATCAATGGTTAGCACAATGCTGTTGCCGTCCTTGGATTCATTGACTTGCGAATATTTTAAGTCCATATCTGCGCCGACTGAATTCTTAACGGAGACAATCATGCCTGCTGTTCCGCTTAAAATCTTATTATAATAGGCTTCAATGCCATAAGCGCCTTGATTGTCGTCGTTTGTAAAACCAAGCACAGTGGAGGCAAGACTGCCATAGGGGTAGTATCTTTTTGTGTCTGGCTCAAAAAATACGCCTGCAATATCCTCCACGCCTTTTTTGTCGCTTGTGAGAAAATCGAGGACTTCCTGCATTTTATCGTGGTCAACACGGCGTTTAATTCTCATATAATATTTTGAGCTGTCCGTTGCGCCGTCAATTATCACGGATTTGTCTATGTCGAGAATTTCCGCTAGTCCCGCAGCGGTTGTTTCAAGTCGGGTTTGGTCAATGTCGGCGGGGGAGAGGCAGACGTTCCATACCGTTGCGCTGCGGGCTAGCGTATTTCTGTTGCGGTCTAAAATTTCACCGCGCTTAGCAGATAAAATTGTTGAGCGTGTCTGTTGATTTGACGCGCGAGCTTGGTACATTTCGCCGTGGACAATTTGAATCATAAAAAGCTGGGTGACTAGCACAGTGAAGCCCAACAATATAAAAATTATCAGAATAACACGCATTCTTGCGCGCATTTTGCTCGACGCTGATTTCTGTTGCATAAGACAGCTCCTTTGAAAAAAGATAATGCCGATAAGGAATCTTGCGAATATTGTCGCATTTTGCAAATTGGCTCTAAGAATGAATGAAGAGCTAAGATGTTTCTTAACTCTCTAAAACGTTAACCAAAAGGCAACATCACATATTAATCATATTTCAGCTCTTAGAGATATATTCCTTAAACCGACCGACCGCCGATGTTATTGCAAGTTTAGCTGCCCCGCTCGAATCCGAAGTGGGGGTAGCTTCGGTGCGTTCAATTTTATCTTGTTGATATAAATAAATTCTTTCTGTTTGGAATTCGTCGCGCTTTTGCATGCCCATTTTCAAGGCCTTTTCTCTTATATCCGTCAAAGTTTCAGTCGATTCTAGCGAGCTTGTCAGTTTAACATTTTCGCTTTGCAACACTTCCATTTCGCCAGAAAGGTCGTTGATTTGGGTTGTCAGCTCGTTTAGCTGCACATGGTTGTAAACCATCAAGGTTATTAGCGCTATTATGATTAGAAAAGCGCACACAACTCCAGGGCCTAGGACTGATACAGGCGCTTTCTTGCGGTTTTTAACCACTTTAAGCTCGTTTGCGGTTAGTTCTTTTTTTAGTTCTTTTTCAAATGTGTGAAGCTCGTAGGCAGAACTTGTGTTGTGAGTCGCCATATTTTTCACTCCTTGATATTTTATATTATCTTTTCAAGAATTCGAAGCTTCGCAGATTTACTTCGGCTGTTGTTGGCAAGCTCGTCTTGGCTTGCCTCAATTGGCTTTTTGTTTATAAGCCTTGCCTGTGGTTTTTTGCCGCATACACATACAGGGAAGTCTGGTGGGCATGTGCAACCTGTGCAATATTTTTGAAATGCCTGCTTTACGATTCTGTCTTCAAGAGAATGAAACGTGATAATTACAAAGCGTCCGCCGCTGCCAAGCTTGGAAAATGCAGACGAAATGCAGGAATCTAGCGCATCAAGCTCGCCGTTTACCGCAATTCTGATTGCTTGAAAGACTCGTTTTGCAGGGTGTCCGCCTTCGCGTCTTGCGGGGGCGGGTATCGACGCCTTGATTATGTCTACAAGCTCAAATGTTGTTTCCAGAGGCTTTTTTTGTCGCGCTGCCTCAATGTTACATGCAATTCTGTAGGCGAATTTTTCCTCGCCATAGTCGCGAAAAACTCTCGTCATCTCGTCAATGGAGTAGGTGTTCAGCAAATCTTTTGCCGAAAAACCGCCGCCACTCATTCGCATATCAAGCGGCGCATCGCTGTG
>JAVBKH010000150.1:0-8109 GCA_031554155.1 Oscillospiraceae bacterium | reverse complement strand
GCGCTTGCAAAAGCGAAGAAGCTAAAGGAAAAAGAGAAAGAAAATGAAGTGAAAGAGAAGCAATAAACCTTGATGTCATCGCGATGTTTTACCATATAGCAAAAAAGGCGTTCGCTTGAACGCCTTTTTCTATGCGTCTTTATCGTCGGCATCTTCGGCAGTATCTATAAATATTTCCTCGGATTCTTTTTGTGCCTCCTGCAACTGTTTTATTGCGTCTGATACTTGATTGAATAGGGAATAATACATCTTCTTATAGTCTGGCATAATTTAGTCTCCTATGCGTCAAAATTTCGTCATTCTTACTATTCATTATACTTTGACGCTATTATTATGTCAATACTTAGTTATTGAGGTGTCAAAATGAAAGATAATTTGCCACGTTATACTTTAAGAACGGAAACAGTTTTTCTTGACAAGCTTGACTATATCGCCAAATATGAAGGACGAACCAAAAATAAGGAGATAGAACGACTTATAAAGAAACACATTGAAGAATTCGAAAAAGTTCACGGGGAAATTCCAACGTAAAAGAAAAAACAGATTTGAGTTTTATCTCAAATCTGTTTTATTTTTATGCAGATGGCTTGTTTTTCATCTTTTTCTTATCAATGGTGGTGGTAAGTTTGAGCTGTCTTGGCTTTCTGTTGGGGTCGTGCAAAATGACAGGCTCGCCGAGATGCTTGACAACATCGCGGTTAATTTCAATTGACTCAATCGTGTGGTCGGAGGGGGCAGAGAACATTACGTCCTCAAGCACAACTTCCATGATTGAGCGAAGGCCGCGCGCGCCTGTTTTGCGCTCAATTGCGATTGCGGCAATTTCGTCGAGAGCGTCTTCCGTGAATGTGAGCTTAACGCCGTCCATTTCAAGCAAACGTTGGTACTGCTTGACGATTGAATTCTTAGGCTGTGTAAGAATTCTGATTAAGGAGGGCTTATCAAGAGAAGTTAACGTTGTGATTATTGGCAAACGTCCGACTAGTTCGGGGATTAAGCCAAACTTAACAAGGTCATGTGGCTCTGCGAGTTGCATAAGCTTGTTGGTTTCCTTGTCTTTTTTGTCGGTAAGTTTTGCGCCAAATCCAAGTGTGGTGGTGTTCATTCGCTTGTCGATAACTTTTTCGATACCGTCAAACGCACCGCCGCAAATAAACAAAATATTTGTGGTGTCCACCTTGATGAACTCTTGGTTGGGGTGTTTTCTGCCGCCGTTTGGTGGAACATTGGAGATTGTGCCCTCAAGAATTTTTAGCAAAGCTTGCTGAACACCCTCGCCGCTAACGTCACGGGTAATAGAAGGGTTTTCAGACTTTCTTGCAATCTTGTCGATTTCGTCAACGTAAATTATGCCGCGTTCAGCTCGCTCAACGTCAAAGTCGGCAGCTTGAACAAGTCGCAACAAAATATTCTCGACATCTTCACCGACGTAGCCAGCTTCAGTCAAGGTTGTTGCGTCAGCAATTGCAAACGGCACATTGAGGATTCTAGCAAGGGTTTGGGCAAGCAAAGTCTTGCCGACGCCTGTAGGCCCAAGCAAAAGAATGTTGCTTTTTTGCAGCTCAACGTCCGTGTCAGCATCCGAAAAAATGCGCTTATAATGATTATATACAGCTATAGACAATGCTTTTTTTGCTTTGTCTTGACCGATTACATATTGGTCCAACATTTTTTTAATTTCACGGGGTTCAGGCGGCGTAAAGCCGTCCTGCGGTTGCTTGGGTTTAATGTTTGGCTCGCGAGTCTTTTTTGTGGCAGCATACGGGTCTTCGCCGTCAAGCACGCTTTGGCAAAGCTCAATACATTCGTCGCAAATGCAAACCCCAGGGCCTGCAATCATGCGGCCAACCTCGTCCTGCATTTTGCCGCAAAACGAACAACGCAATATTCTGTTATCAATTGATTTTGCCATATCTTCGTCCTTTCATTAAAGGGGATTGTTACTGCCTTTTTGAGATTACTTGGTCAATCAAACCATATTTTTGCGCTTCGTCAGCGTCCATGAAGTTGTCGCGCTCGGTGTCGCGCTCAATTGTTTCAAGGCTTTGGCCAGTGCGCTCTGCCATGATTTGGTTTAGTTTATGCCTTGTGCGGATAATGCGCTCGGCGTGAATTTTAATATCAGTTGCTTGGCCGCGTGCGCCACCAGATGGCTGGTGAATCATAATCTCGGCGTTAGGCGTTGCAAAACGCTTGCCTTTTGTTCCTGCGCAAAGCAAAAACGCGCCCATTGAAGCCGCCATACCTATGCAAGTTGTGGAAACATCGCATTTTAGGAAGTTCATCGTGTCGTAAATCGCCATTCCTGCGGTAATAACTCCACCAGGGCTGTTGATGTACAGGTTAATGTCTTTGTCGGGGTCGATTCCCTCAAGGTACAAAAGTTGGGCCACAACAAGGCTTGCTGTTGTGTCGTTCACCTCGTCGCAAAGCATAACTATGCGGTCGTTTAGCAGGCGGGAAAAAATGTCGTAGCTGCGCTCGCCTCTGTTGGTTTGTTCTACTACCATTGGGACTAATGCCATGATGTTACCTCCAAATTCGCGCGACTTTTTCGTCGCGGTATGTAGACCCCGCCTAGTCTTTTAAGTTACTCGGCGTCGGCTTTTTTTGTTTTCTTAGCGGCAGGCTTTTTCGCAGGTTTTTTGTCTGCGTCGGTGTCTGCGTCGGCGACTGGTGCTTTTTCTGTGATTATAGCATTATCGCGAACAAAATCAATTGCCTTGGTGGATTTAATATCCGAGAGAAGTTCTCTTTCGGGGATAATCTTGCGGATATTGTCCATAGGCATTTGGTAAAGCTTGCTGATTTTTTCATATTCAGCGGTGATATCGTCCTCGGTGGCTTCAAGCTTTTCAAGCTCGCCGATTGTTTCGAGAACAAGGCGTGTCTTGACTTGCTTTTCAGATTGCTCGCGGAAAGATTCACGGAAGGCTTCCATAGACATGCCAGTATATTGCAGGTACATATCAATTTTCATGCCTTGCTGCGAAATGCGGTATTCAAAGTCCTGCACCATATCGCTGATGCGGTTTTCAATCATGCAACCAGGAATATGGGCTTGCATTTCCTTGATAACTTCGTCAAGGAGATTATTCTCAAGCTCATCAGTGGTTTTGCGGTCTTTCATTTCTTCTTGCTTTTTGCGGATATTTGCCTTTAATTCGTCAATAGTGTCAAACTCGCTGACGTCTTTAGCAAATTCGCTGTCAAGCTCTGGCAACTCTTTGCCCTTGATGTCCACAAGCTTTACTTTAAACAAGGCAGGTTGGCCTTTAAGGTTTTCAGCATGGTATTCCTCGGGGAATTTGACGTTTACATCGAATTCGTCCCCAACGTTGTGGCCGACGATTTGCTCTTCGAAAGTATCAATGAAAGAGTGTGAGCCTAAAGTTATGGTGTGATTTTCGGCTTTGCCGCCAGCAAAAGCTTCGCCGTTTGCAAAGCCCTCAAAGTTGATGACAACTTCGTCGCCGTCGATAGCAGAGCGGTCAGTCACGGAAATTATTCTGGCGTTGCGGTCGCGCATACGCTCAATTTCAGCGTCAACTTCTGCGTCTGTGACAGTATAGACAACCTTGTCAACTTTTATTCCTTTGTAATTGCCAAGGGTAACTTCGGGCTTAACTGTAACCGTTGCCTTAAACACGACGCCTGTTTCTTTATCAAGCGAGGTCACATCAACGTCAGCCTTGTCAACAGGCTCAATGCCTGCTTCGTCAATGGCATCACTGTAGGCTTTAGGGTATATTTCATTTACGGCGTCCTCCATGAAAATTCCCTCGCCATACATTTTTTCAATAATCTGGCGTGGAGCTTTTCCCTTGCGGAAGCCGGGAACGTTAATGGTTTTTACTTTTTTCTTGAAAACCTTGTCGGTCGCTTCTTTAAGCTCCTCTGGTGATATGGTGATTTCAAGCTCTACAATGTTATTTTCTTTTTTTTCTACGGAAGTCAATTTCATTTAGTATTCCTCCTGAATTAGTTCAGACATTTAAACTCATTAATTATATCATAAAGGCCTAAAAAAAGCCACTTATTTTGTAAATTTTAAAATTTTAAAGTATTTTGGATGCGCAGTGGGCAAAATTTAAGATAATCGGCAGAAATCAGCACAAAATCAATGCCGTGATATGTGCCCTTTGGCGCAATTTTGTGCCCAGCACCGTGAATATGCCCGTAAAAGCAGCGCTTTATTCCATACTCGTGCATAATCTCAATGTAACGGCGCAATTCTTGCCCTTGAAAAAGCGGCGGATAATGCAAAAACAAAATTCCCTCGCCGTTTAGACTTGCGGCAGCTTTGAGGCTTGCCTCAATTCTCGTGGCTTCACGATTGATTATTTTTTCGTCGTGAGCTTGGCCGTTTTCAAAAATCCAACCGCGAGAACCCGAAATGCGAAAGTTTTCAACCTCAAAGGAATTATTGTGCAAAATTTTTAGCGTTGAAAGTCCATGCAAATCAAAAAAATTCTGCATCTTAGCGGCGGAACACCACCAATAATCGTGGTTGCCTTTTAAGATAAGCTTTTGCTTGCCGTTTAGTGAATCTATCAGCTTAAAATCCGCTAAAGCTTCGTCAAGGTTCATGCCCCAAGACGTATCCCCGCAGAGAACCACGGTGTCCTCCGCTAAAATATTTTTCCGCCAGTTTTCGCAAATTTTTTGCGTGTGATTTTCCCAACCGCCAAAAATGCCCATAGGCTTGTTAACAGTCTCGGATAAGTGCAAATCTCCAATTGCATAAAGTGCCATATAATTCTTGTTCCTTGCTTTGCATTTTGACCTAAATAAAAGAAATAATAAAATCAAGCGCAACATGCTTGTCGAATAAATTGAGAAGCGAGCTGCGCACTTGCCCAATGCGAAATGTTCAATGATAAAATATGATAAAGATAAAGGAGATTGCCGATATGACCAACTCAAACACAGATAAACACATCCACGGAATTAAATGTGACGTTACAAATTGCCAATACAATAGCGGCAGCGAAAAGTGTTCAGCTAACGAAATCAAGGTTGGGCCACAATACGCAACCACATCTTCCGATACCATTTGCGCAACATTTAAGCCAGAATCAGCCACAATGTAGTTAAATCCTTAGCCGCACATTTTTTTATGTGCGGCTTTTTCTTGCCTAAACACCAAGCTGTTTTTTTACATAATCTTTCATCTCGGTTTTTTCGCAAAATTCGCTGAATCGTTCAGCCTTGCCAAGCAATTCGAGAATACTTGCTGGTATTTGCGTGCCAGTAATCTCCGAAAGTTTTTTTGCTTGGTCAAATTCTGTAAGCTCGGACTTTTCGCCCGTTATCGCTGCCAAAATATTTGCGGAAAACTTGTATGGGTTAGCAGTGGAAACCACAAGAATTTTTGCGTCGTCGCCTGTTTCCTTGCGATATTCGTCGGCAACTGCAAGCGCAACGGCTGTGTGAGTGTCCGCAAGGTAGGAGAATTCGTCGAAGGTGTCGCGAATTGTTGCGGCGGTTTTTGCTTCGTCGCAGTAGCCTGCAAAAAATTCTTGCCCAAGCTTTTCTTTCACAGAATCACTAACCGTGTAAACACCGTCCTTGGAAAGCGAGTCCATCAGCGACTTTACCGCTGCGTCGTCCTCGTCGTAAAGTGCAAACAAAAGCCGTTCAAGGTTGCTTGAAATTAGAATATCCATGGACGGGGAAGAAGTAAGCACAAAATCGCGGCGGCGGTCGTACACGCCTGTTTTGATAAAATCAGTGAGAACATTGTTGATGTTGGAGGCGCATATAAGCTTGCCAATAGGCAGCCCCATTTTTTTTGCGTAGTAGGCCGCCAAAATGTTTCCAAAGTTGCCTGTAGGAACACAGACGTTGATTGTGTCGCCAAGTGCAATTTCTTCTTCATCAACAAGGTCGATATACGCGCCCACGTAGTAGCAGATTTGCGGTACAAGTCTGCCCCAGTTTATTGAATTTGCACTTGAAAACATGATGTTTTTAGCTTCAAGTTCTTTTGCAAGGTCATTGTCTGTGAATATTTGCTTTACACAGGTTTGTGTGTCATCAAAGTTGCCCACAACCGCACAAACGCCAACGTTTGCGCCCTCCTGTGTCGCCATTTGTAGGCGCTGAATCTCGCTCACGCCGTCTTTTGGGTAAAACACAAGAATTTTTGTTCCGTCAACATCTTTAAAGCCTTCAAGGGCCGCCTTGCCTGTGTCACCAGAAGTTGCGACAAGGATTGCAATTTCCTTCGAGCCAATTGTCTTTTTAGCAGATGCCTTGAGCAAATGGGGCAAAAGCTGCAAAGCCATGTCCTTGAATGCGCAAGTTGGGCCATGCCAAAGTTCGAGCATGTAGGTGTCTGGCTCAAGCTTTGAAAAAGGAATAACTTCGTCGTCCTCAAATTTGCCGCCGCCATATGCGGCTTCAACACAGGCAAAAATTTCTTCGCGGGTAAAATCGGTGAGAAAATCCGCAAGAATATCAGTTGCACGTTGGTTGTAGGTTTTGGGCAGCAACTTCTCCAACCGCTCTACTGAAAGAGATGGCAAGCTTTTTGGTACAAACAAGCCACCCTCCTTGGATATTCCTTGAGTTATTGCCTGTGCCGAGCTGACTTCGCAGCTTTTATCACGGGAGCTTACATACATCATGCGTTATTACCTCCTGCCAAATTTACAAAAAATCTGTTTGCGTTCTCAAATAAAATTTTGTCTACAGTTTTTGCGTCAATTCCTGATTTCTCAAGGCATAAAGCGAGCTGCTCAATTTTGTCAATTCCACTGATGTAGCTTGGCACGCTTGCGCCGTCAAAATCCGAGCCTAGCGCGATTGCGTTTTCTCCGCCGAGTCCAAGAAAATGGTGTACATGCCGCAAAAGGTCGACCATTGTGCCGTCTTCTGCGTCATCTCGAATAAAATTTTTGTAATAGTTTATGCCCACAACTCCGCCGCGCTTTGCAATTTCGGTGAACATTTCGTCGGTGAGGTTGCGCCTGTGGTTGCAAATAGCTCTTGAGTTGGAATGGCTTGCAACAAACGGCTTTTTTGCGAATTCACAGAGCTGCCAAAAGCCCGCGTCGCTCAAATGTGAAACGTCAACCGCCATACGTAGCTGCTCCATTTCGGAAACGACTGCGCGGCCAAAATCGGTAAAGCCAACGTTTGTTGCAGCGCCGCCGCAAATTTCATTTTCAGCGTTCCACGTCAGCGTTATCATGCGAACGCCTAAGTCGCAAAGCCGCGATACATTCTCAATCTTGCCGCAAAGAACCGACCCACCTTCGACAGTCAAAATTGCGGCAAAATCTTTTTCGGAAAGAACCTGTTCAATCTCGGCAGTGTTGGTGACTTGCTGAATATCTTCGTCGAATTGCCGCATTTGCAGCAAGAAATTCTCATAAACATGCTCAAAATAAAGCTCTGCGTCCTCGCCGCGCAAATCGTCTGGCATGAAGACAGCCATTGCTTGGCACAGCCTAAAATTTTGCGGCAACTTGTCAAGGGAAAATGCAAGCTGCTTGTTTTTCAGCATTAGCCTGCGCTTTGCACACTCGGAAAGTGTGTCGCAGTGCAAATCAATGATATTTCTTATAGTAGGCCTCACCGTCAAACGCCCCCTCAAGGTAACTATGGGAGATTATATCTTTACCGCGAGTTATAACGCTGAACACATCAAAACGCGGCTGCAAATCCAAAGTGTGGAGATTCATATACCACAAGGCTGTCGCAATAATTTTGCGCTGCTTTGCGGCTGTTACGGCCAAAACCCCCGATACCATAGAGTTTTCTTTTCTCGTCTTGACTTCCACAAAGGCCAAAATATCGCCTAGTGTCGCGATTATGTCAACCTCGCCGTACTTTGACGAAAAATTGCGCTCAAGAATTTTGCAGCCCAACTCTGCCAATATTTTTGCGGCAAAGTCTTCGCCTTGCGCGCCAAGCGGATTCGCTTTCATTTGCTTGCCCGCCATTTTTTGAGAAAGCTTTCGCGATGTTCGTCACACGAGCCAAGTTTGTCAAGTGCGGCATAATGCGCCTTTGTGCCATAACCCTTGTGCTTTGCAAAATTACAGTCGGGGTACTTTTCGTGTACTGCAAGCATGTATCTATCCCTTGAGACTTTAGCTA
>JAVBKH010000187.1:0-12708 GCA_031554155.1 Oscillospiraceae bacterium | reverse complement strand
TCCCTCAAACGGTGTGCCTGCCGCGCCAATCATTGGGAAAGTTTCTGCAAAGGTTTTCTCTGTGGAGACGTCAATATCAGCAGTTTGCTTAAAGTGCGAGGCCAAATGCGCGGCAACGTGGGCAAGTTGCAAAGGTGTGCTCACTTCAAACGGCGAGTCCTTGGAGCCATCGCCGAGCAAGAAGCCACCATTTTCGCGGGAATGTCCACAGGTTGTGGCGAAGTCCTCGCCTGCGGTGCTAGTTGCAGCAGGCGCAGCTCCCGCAACGTCGTAGTTAAGATTTGGGTTATCAGCCTTACTTTGCGGCGGATTAATGCCACTTGCAAGTGAAATTTTATCTGGCGTATTTTCAAAAATAACGCCAGCGGCATTTACCTTTAGGTGATTGACTTTGTTGCCGAGAGCATAAGTTGACTCGTCAGCAGTTAGCTCGTTTATTCTCGACGAGCCTGTCACATTTATTCTCGACGGAACATTCGTGTAGACAGTCTGGATTTTTGCGGCAACAATATCAATGAGCAAGCGGTCGGTTGAATCGACTTTAGGGTTTAAAGTCATAGTGCCGATTGAAGCCTCGCCTCCAACAGTTATAGGGTCGGAAGTGGAAAGATTGTCCACGGTTGTTGGAAGGTTGAGGTTAGCGGGACTCTTGACGTTTAGATTAGTAATCGAAACACCTTTTACAAACAAAACAATATCCTTGCGCGGTTCTGTGTCTCCTGCACCAAGGCCTGCCTTTGAGCCTATTGCAAGGCTTGTCACTTTGCCGACTCCGTTCATGGAGAGAGAACCGTCGGAGGACATCATGTCAGCGCGAGTATCGTTTGCAAAAGTTAGAGTTGCATTGGCGGAGTTAGTTTCCAATGTGCGAAGGTTAAGTCCGTCGAGAGTGGCTTCGATATTTGTTTCTGGCTCGGTCGACGTTACTACCATACCGCTGATTCCCGAGTGCTCCTTGCCAATGTCCTTTTGAATGATAGTGGACTTTGTGCGAAGCTCAATGACGCTGATGTCGGTTGTGCCTGTTGCAGTCACGGTGACATCAGCTTTGGGGTTGTCTATAATTATTCTTCCTGCCTTGACGTTGTGAAGCTCAAGAGCGTCGACTCCGCTGCTTTTCACAGAAATGGCGTTGTTCACGCTCACGTTTTCAAGACGAATTTTTCCTTTAGCGTCGATACCTTCGATAATGGCATAATCATTGACCTTGACATTTTTGAGCGTAATGCCAGAATTTTTGAATATGACGTTGTTGACGGTTATGGGGGTTTGGTCAAAGCTTTGATTATTGTAAACATTCAAAGTCTCTTGGAATGCAGGAGTTGCCGCAAGGCTTGAAAGTGCGTCAGCTTCAGTGAGGCGGTCGGCAAGGTTATAGTATTGCACAAGAGGCCACATTAAAAGACCAAGCGCAACAAGCCCGAAAACCATCGCAATAATTACGATTCTTCGCGGCCATTTTTCCGTTGGAAGAAGTTTTTCCTTTTCTTCCTTTGGTTTTTCTTTTTGGGCAAGCTCGTCAGGGGTTGCAAACGTAAATTTTAGTTTGGCGGGCGTTGGGGTTGGCGAAAGCGCAGGCGCGCGAGAACGCAAACTGTGCTCGATTAAAAGCTGTTCACCAGATTTTTTTCCTCCGCCAGGACTTGGAGTAAGGTTAGGTATATCGTCTTCGTCAATGGCTTGCTGCGATTTTGCAGCACCACCGCGAGTATAGGTAATAGGGCCTGTTGGCGTTGCAGGCTTTGTTGGTGCAGTTGGAGTAGGTGGCGTGTCACCGTCACGCATGTGCATTTCTGGTTGAATTTGAAAATCAAGCTTGCGGCGTTGGGGGGCAGCACCTTGGGTCGGAGCGGTAGGCTCGGCAATGCTGTCGTCGTCAAAGTCAAGCTCCTTAAGGTAGCGTTCGCGCTCGCGCATAAACTTTTGCGACAATGTTTCCTTAAAGTCCTCTTCGCGCTGCTCGTCTTCTTTGCGAATATCCTGCTGAAATCTTTCTATAAAATCCAAGGCAGGCGCTTCTTCATCGCGGATTTGAGCAGGCTCGCGCCTTGGCGGAATTTCTTGCAGTCGACTGCTTTCTTGACGCTTCACGAAGGACAGGAAATCTTCTTCATTGGGTGGCTCTTGACTTTGCGTAGGTGCTTGCCTTCGAGGAGGTTCTTCTCGCATTGCTTGACTTCTCTGCGGTTGCCGTGGCTCTTCCTCGGCTAGTGTTCGCATTATCGCGTCCCGCGGGCGCAATGTTCCCTCTTCAAATTTTTCCTCGAACTGTACCTCGAACTGCTTTTCTATGCGCTTTAAAAATTCTTGCCTGTTTCTCTCTTCCTCGCTCATCTGCGGCTCTGGCGGTGGGGTGGCATATTTGGTAGCAGGCTGCGGGGTAGGTTCTGGAATGTAAGCTGATTGCTCGGGTTCTGCTATGCGGGCAACCTGTTGTGGCCGCATAGGCTGAATAATTTTTTCTGGCCGCTTGGGTGGAGGCGGTGCTTCATTTGGAATAGAAAAATCTTCGAATTCTTCCTGTCGCTCACGCTTGCGCTGCCGCGGCTGACGACTTTGCTCATCACCTTGACCCATAGAAAATTCGCGGACAGAGTTTTCGGTCTTGGCGGCAGGTTGCTCAAAGCTTTGGAATGTATATTCTGAAATTGTCGGCGTGGCTGCAAACTCCTGCTCAAAGGCCATTGAAGGAGGCTGATTTGTTGGCGTATGTTGCGGGTTTCTAGCGGGTGGCCTTGGCGTGGGAGGAGCAGCAGGCTCGAATTGGAATGGGGCATCTGGTGCTTGGAATTCAATAGCAGCTTGCCTTGGTGGCGAGGTGGGCGCGAATTCCACAGTCGATGTTGCCTTGGGCGGAGCTACAAACTCTTGTTCAAAGGCCATTGAAGGTGCTTGATTTTTTGGCGCAGTTCTGGTGGGCTTTTGCGCAGGGGGAGCAGCAGGCTCGAATTGAAATGGTGAGTCTGGTGCTTCAAATTCAATGGCGGCTTGCCTTGCGGGGGCAGGTGGCGTTGCGAATTCCACTGTGGGCGCTGAAGCTTGCGCCGCTTTAGGCGGAGCGGAAAACTCCACGGTGGGTGAAGGAGCAGCCGCAGCCTTGGGGGTTGGCACATGCGGATTTGAGACCGACGGAGCAAATGCGTCAGAATCCTTACGTTTGCCAGACTTTTTTGGCATAAGTTTTTCTGCAAGGGACTGTGCTGACGGCAAAACAGGGCCGTCGCTAAGCTCTACTTCATCAAGCATGTCGTCGTCAATTTGTGCTTTAGGGGTTGGCACAGCCTCGCGGCTAGGCTGTTGCTGCGGTTTTGGGTCAGCCGCACTACGCGAAGCGGCACCTGCTTTTTTTGCGGCGCGCGTAGGCTCCGTGGCTAACTTGCCAAGAAGCTCGTCCGCATTTTTAAGACGTGGCTTGTCCGCCATATTTGATGTCCACTCCTAACTTTTCTTTTTCTTTTGGAGAAAAAAGAAACAAAAAGACCTTTATTATAAAATTAAGTAGATTTATGTGCTAAACTAAAGGCGGCTGGCCGCCGTCTCCATGTCTTGGATTGTTTTTGACCTGTTGTATCGCTTTTATAAGCGTTGCCGTAACTTTAACCTCGTATTCACGACGAAGTTTTTTTACTCTTTCCAAACCGTCGTCAAGCTCCGTTACAGCATAGGAAGGCGGCAAAGAGTTTAGCGCAATGGAGAGAATATCCATTTGGCAGCGTTCACACGGGCACGCCCGCAAAACCTTCATAGTGTGGGGCAGCTTTTCGCGAAGCATGTCCTCCATAAAATTGTGAAGGCGTGGGCTTGAAAGCTCAAGCTGTATAATAGGTTCATTGACAGGGACTTTTTTAGCAATAACGCGTTCTTCCTCGACATGCTCTGTCTCGGAACCGAGAGTCGGCATAATTTTCGAGTACATTTTGTCGCGGTCAAAATCCTTTTTAAGCTTCTTCGGCAAACCTCGACATCCCTTTCATTTGACGACAATTGGCATTGCAATTATCAGTCGGCTACACTCCCGATTCTAACAGCTCGTCAATAAAATTCCAATAATCGCGCACACCACCAGAGCGTGGCGAGTAATCGTACATATTTATTTGATTTGTTTGTGATTCGGGTATTGAGATTGCATTTCTAATTTTTGTGTTGAAAAGCTTTGTTCCGATTTGGCCAGCCACCATTTCGGCGGTTTCGCGAATTCGTCGGCCTAGGACTGTGCGGCCGTCATACTTAGAGAGCAAAATGCCGCCTATTGTTATAGTAGGGTTGCAATATTTTTTTAATCTTAGTATAGTATCGGAAAGTTGGGCGATGCCTTGCAGGCTGAAAATATCCGCCAACATAGGTATTATTACATAATCGGAGGCTGCAAATGCATTAACTGTTAAAATACTTAGTGCAGGAGGCGTATCAATTATAATATAATCGTACCTTGCGCGAAGCGGCTCAATAGCCGTCTTTAAAAGATATTCGCGGCCTTCTTGAGTAAACTCAAGCTCAACGCCCGAAAGCAAAATATTAGCGGCGATTAAGTCAACGCAAGTTGAGCGCTGAATTGCAAATCTTGGCTTTACTTCCGCCTTTAACATTTCGTATGCAGTAGGGCCGTCGTCAGAATCCCCACCCATGCTGAATGTCAAATTCCCCTGCGGGTCAAGGTCAATCGCTAAAACGCGATAGCCTCGCTTCATAAAGCCTGCCGCCAAGGCTAGAGAAGTCGTTGTTTTGCCAACGCCACCCTTCTGATTGGTGACACAAAGTACCTTGGCCATTTAATTTCCCCCTGTTTCTCTTCTTTAGCCAGAGATTTTTGCATAAATTTATAATAAGCTAATTTTTTTGATTAAGAATTTTGTGTGCAAAAAATTATTTTTTATTCGTTTTTTAGCCCGATATACTAATTATAGTGGTTTTACTTCGATTTGTAAAGATTTGTGCAAATTTATAAAGCAATTATTGCAGAATATCCATCAAAAGGCTATTTCCTTTTTGATAATTTAATGTTATAATGTCATAAATGACTGCGATTCACATTAAAGGGGTCAACAAAGAAGGTCATCTGGGGGGAATTTATTAATGGAGAATATCTACGAGAACCTTGGACCAATGCACATGGATGTTCTGCGAGAGATTGGCAACATCGGTGCGGGTAATGCGGCGACTTCTTTAGCTGTTATGCTAAATCAGCCTGTCGATATTACATTACCCAAGGTAAATCTTGTCGGCTTTGATGAAGTTGCCAAAGCTGTCGGCGGTGCCGAGACAATTTGCTACGGTGTTTTGGTCAACCTCTGTGGAGATATTGACGGAATGATTTTGTTTATATTGGACAAATCATTTGCTCACATGGTTCTCAATGTTTTAATGGGCGAAAGTTACCAAAATTTCGATGAACTTGATGAAATGGCGCTTTCAGCTATCAAAGAGGTCGGCAATATTTTATCGGCGGCTTACATCAACTCAATTGCAGAGTTGACCGGCCTTAGAATTGACCTTTCTGTCCCTTATGTTTCTATTGATATGGCGGGAGCTTTGCTTAGCGTTCCAATTATCAAGTTTGGCTCAATCGGTGACAAGGTGCTCTTTATTGAGGAAAATTTTAGCAGTAACAACGAACGCGTACTTAGCCATATGGTTATGTTTTGCGAAGTTGAATCGCTAAATCTAATACTAGGGAAGCTGGGACTGATGTAGTATGGGAATGTTAGTTGTCGGCATTTCTGACATGAAAATAGCGACGCCACCAGATACTTTGGTTACTTACGCGCTAGGTTCATGTGTTGGTATTTGCCTACTTGATGCGACTTTTAAAATTGCAGGTTTATCACATATAATGCTGCCAGAAGGCAGATTGGCTCCAAATGATACGACTATCTGCAAATTTGCGGATACCGCAATACCAGAGCTTATCAAGCGTATGGAGCAAAAAGGCGCAAGCCGTTCAAGAATGAAAGCTAAAATTGCTGGCGGCGCTCAAATGTTTGAGGTTGCAGGCGGCGGAAACAGCGCGATGTGGCAAATTGGTCAACGCAATGTGGCTGCTGTAACGGCAATTCTAAGGGGATACAATATCCCGATTTTAGGCCAAGATATTCTACTTAACTATGGCCGCACCGTCTTTTTCGACCCTATTACAGGCGTAGTGACGATTAAAGCGGTTAACAGACCCACCAAGGAGCTATAAAAAAGTTCTTAGGTTGATGGGTTAAAATAAGCCACATCGACCCGCCGTCGGAGAATTTCCAATGGCGGGGTTTTCACATGTGGAAATGTTTTGGCATACCTTAAAGCAAAAAGCTTTAGGGAGGTTCGATATGCCAAGTATTAGTCTTTGCATGATTGTGAAAAACGAAGCCAAGACACTAGCAAATTGCTTGAACTGCGCGAAAAAATTTGTGGACGAAATTATTGTAGTTGACACAGGCTCAAAAGACAACACAATTGAAATTGCAAAAGAATTTACAGAAAAGGTGTACAATTTTGATTGGGTCAACGATTTTTCAGCCGCGAGAAATTTTTCATTCAGCAAGGCAACAATGGACTATATTTTGTGGCTTGATGCAGATGATGTCATCTCCGACGAAAATATCGACGCGTTTTTGTCTATAAAGGAGAATTTACCCTCCGACGTTGACGCTGTTATGTTGCCCTATAATGTAGGGTTTGATGACAATGGAAATATTAATTTTAGCTATTATCGTGAACGCCTTGTTAAGCGGGCAAATAATTTTGTTTGGAAAGAGCCAGTTCACGAATATATTGAGGTTGGCGGAAATATTGTAAAGCTTGACGCCGCTGTGACACACAACAAGCAGGAAACTGCCCTGTCGCAGCGCAATATTTTCATTTACAAGAGCATACTAAAGCGAGGCGAAGAGCTAAGTACACGAGGGAAATATTATTTTGCAAGAGAGCTTAAAACTCACGGCCAGCTAAAGCAAGCGGTTAAGCTGTACAAAGCCTTTCAAAAAGCAGGCGACGGTTGGATTGAAGATAAACTTTCCGTGGCGTGTGAGCTTGCGGACTGCTACGTTGAGCTTGGGTTGAACGACAAAGCCCTCGACGAATTGCAAGCAAGCTTTGAATTGGGCGTGCCGCGCGCAGGCGCATTGATTCGAATTGCACAAATCTATATGACTCGCGGCGACTTGCGCAGCGCTGTGTTTTGGTACGAATGTGCGCTACACACCCCAAGGCCAGAGGGCTGGGGATTCGTTGTTGCCGATGAATGGGGATATATTCCCCATATGCAACTTGCCATGCTTTACGACCGCTTAAGCGAGACTCAGACAGCATTTTTGCACCATCTTTCAGTAAAAGCCTTAAAGCCCGACGACGTGCGAGTTGCCTACAACTCCGAATATTTTGCTTCTATTGGGCTTAAATAACCAAACCAATGTCTTCGGCATATTAATATAGTGGCAGCTATTTAATATTGATTGGAGACTGACAAAATGATATGGGCCGCCATAACCGACTTGTTTTTATCTCGGGTCGACATGCCGGTTTTTCTGCTGTGTATTTTTGCGGCGATTGTAGTAGCGGCGTTTGCAACGCTGATACGGCATATCTTAAAAAAAATCACGGCTCTGGTTGGGGATTTTGGCTTTGACTATGACCCCGAACAGGATATATTTTATTCAACCATGGACGCATGGCAACGACGCTTCGGCTATTGTGAGCTTTATGACGAAGCGTCAGCGCCACTTAGCATGATTATAGACTGTGAGCCTGTCCGCTTTGAGTATGGCGGAAAACACTGGCTGATTGAATTTTGGAAAGGCCAGTACGGCATGACAACAGGCGCAGAAGTCGGCGTGTACACCGCAGGAATTCCGCCAATTGAGCTTACTGGCGAGAATGAAGGCTACCTGTATAACGAAACCTTGGACGAAAACCACCTAGAAATTACAATGGTGCTTTTTCGCGACGGCAAGGCAATTTACCAAAGAAGCGACAGACACTGGTGGCTGACTGGCTTTGTTTTAGGTGAATTCACCGAGCCTTGGCAGCTAAAGCTTGGCATAAGAATAACTCTTTTGTCGCAGGAGATGTACGAAATCTTTGTAGATAAGCTAATGGAGATTGGATACGGCAGAAACAATCTTGGCGAAAAGCCAGACTCTCTGACCGTGGACATTTTATTCGACAAGCCATTTTCAAAGCAACCGACTACGCGAACCAAAAAAAACGACGCAGAAACCCAGAAGCGAAACAAGCTGCTTTGCGAGACTTGGCAGAATGTCACAGGAGATTTTGCCAACTCCCTTGACAAACTTGAATTTGTAAAGAAGCATAATCCCAAGCTTTACCAAGGTGCAATTAGCTCCATGCGCGGAAAAGCAAGCTTTGAGGGATATACTAAAATAAAAAAAGAGGCTCGCAGGTGAAATTATGAAAACACAGAGAAGAATTCAGAAAGCGCTAGACATCGCTGAAACGCTGAATTTTGACGATAAATCTAAAATTGTTATTTTCAGCGATATACATCGCGGAGACGGCGGACGCGCAGATAACTTTGAGCCTAACAAACTGCTGTACTTGACGGCTTTGAGACATTATTTTAAGGATTGCTTCACGTATATTGAGCTTGGCGACGGCGACGAGCTTTGGGAAAATCCGTCGTTTAAGTCGGTTGTAACTAGCCACAACGATGTTTTTGATTTGCTTGCTAAATTTTACGAAAACAAACGGCTGCATTTTATTTTTGGCAACCACGACATTAGGAAAAAAGACGATAAATGGGTTAGCCAAAACATGACATTAAGGTACGACAACAGGGTTAAGCACGATGTCCCCATGTTCCCCGATATAAGGGTGCACGAGTCTATGCTGCTTTGCCACAAGCCTAGCGGCGGCGAACTTTTCTTGCTACACGGCCACCAAGCTGACTTCTTTAACGATACCTTGTGGCCTCTTAGCGCCTTTCTTTGCAGATTTATCTGGCGACCGTTTGAGTCCATTGGGATTCAAAACCCCACAAGCGCTGCCACTAACGACGACATGAGAAATTCTGTAGAAGGGCACTTGATGAACTTTGCAAGTCGCAAGAAGCTCATAACTGTAGCGGGCCACACCCACCGCGCAAGATTCCCCGCGCCACACGAGCCACCATACTTTAACGACGGCAGTTGCGTTCGTAACGGGCACATAACAGCGCTTGAAATTACGGAGGGCAAGATTAGCCTAGTTAAGTGGATTATATCCGTTCGCGAGGACGATGCCTTGACTGTAAATCGAGAAATAATGGAAGGCCCGATTGCATTGGCCGAATACTTTAAAGCAGACTAAAAATAAAAGATTAAACAACCAGCACAAAAGACGCGCGACGGGTAAGCAGATGAGCGAGTTTTGCCTTTCTGCAAAACGGCATAAACGATGTAGCGTACTTCTCACGTTGGATTTGCCAAGCATAAAAAAGACAAAGACTCACGTCTCATAAAAAGGTCTTTTGGTTCTTTTCTCCTAAAGAAAAGAACATAGGCCGCACGACAAGTTAATTGACTATAAAACCAAAACTCCGCAGCGATTTAATGTCGCCGCGGAGTTTTTTGCTTGCATAATTGGAAAAAGCCAAGTATACTTATCATATCTTGATAAAGGGAGCCTGTCATGCAGATTATAACGAACCCGACCTCGCGCAAGGGTAAAAGCGAAAAGCTTACACGAATAATCACGCAAGCCCTTGATGAAAAGGGCATAGCATACACGCTCAAGTTTACCACGAAAGCTCTTGAGGCAACGGCAATTGCACGAAAAGCCGCAGATGCTGGCGAAGATATGGTTTTGTGCATAGGCGGAGATGGTACAATCTCCGAGGTTGCAGGAGGGCTTACCAACAGCAACACCGCATTAGGGATAATACCCGCAGGCACAGGCGATGACTTCGCACGTTTTTTGGGAATCCCCAAAGACCCACGAGCTGCGCTTGAAGTTGCCATTTCTGGCAAAGCAATGCAATTTGACGCAGGCCTTGCAAACGGACGAGTCTTTATAAATTCCGCAGGCTCAGGCTTTGATGTTGACGTGCTTAACCGCACATTGTTTTACAAAAAAATATTTCACGGGTTAATCGCCTACATTGTGGGCGTATTTGCATCTGTGTTTACTTTTCGCGGAATGGAAATTACGCTGACGCATAATAGCAAAAGCATAAGCACAAAGGCGCTGCTAGTTTGCGTGGCAAACGGGCGATATTTTGGCGGCGGCATGTGCGTTGCGCCAAACGCTGACGCCACCGACGGACTTTTCGATGTCCTCTATGTCGATTCAATCCCAAACATAAGAGTCCCTTTTTTGCTCGCGGCGTTTATCAAGGGCAAACACATGGAGTGGCCGATTGTTCACGCGTTTCGCTGTTCTGAACTCACTGTCAGCACATCCGACGGCTCACTTCAGCTTGACGGAGAAATATACAAACAAAGCCATGTGCTCTATAGAATTATGCCTAAGGCTGTGAAAATCATAGTGCCTACAAGCTTTAGCTAACAAGGTATCCGATTTCCTCAAGGGTCATGTCTGGCTGCAAGGCTTTGTTTATGGAAAGTGACAGCGTTTTGCACGCGTGTCCGATTAAAACGTCAATCTCTCGCGGGGTTATCATCATAATTGAGCCGTTCGGCTCGAAAAGGCTTCTGCGAGTTTCAAGGTCTTCGTCAGAGCTTTGGAGCAAATCGCTTGCCAAGGTGGTGGCATCAACAACCGTGGGTATACCGATTGACACCACAGGTACACCGAGATTTTGTTGCGAAAGTTCCTTTCGCGCGTTTTGCACGCCCGAACCGGGAGATATTCCGCTGTTAGCGATTTGGATTGTATTCCCAAGCCGTGATGCACTTCGTGAAGCTAGAGCGTCAATCACAATGACTGCGCTTGGTTTTAAATCCTGAACAAGGCTTTTGATTATTTCAGCGGACTCGATGCCTGTTTGCCCCAAAACCCCTGGTGCAATTGCGGCTGTGGGCCGCAGCGACGAAAGCCCGCTTTGCTGCGCAACTTCCCCGCTTATGTGGCGTGTTGCAAGAATTTGCCGCACTGTTCGTGGACCTACAGCGTCTGGGGTAATATCGTTGTTGCCAAGGCCTGCCACAAGTATTAGCCCCTCTTTTGGCAGCATGGCAGAAATTTCTTTTGCGATTACTTCGATTTCACTTTCCTCAAGCTCTGTTGAGCCAGAAAATGCAGGCACAGTCACAGTGACGTATTCACCGATTGGCTTGCCGATTAAGTCAGCTGCCTCCTTTTCTGTGATTTTTACACGATTTATTGCGAGATTACCGCTTGATTCATCAGTTTGTGTTATACCGCTTGGCAACTTTTCGCGGTGTGGCTCGGTTGCTTCAAGCGCAAGGTCTGTTCTTATTGACATGTAAAATCCTCCTAATTATGCCTTGATAAATATAGTAATCTCCAGAAAACTTGCAAATATCGCGACTACTCGCTAAAAAAAGCTTGCATTATTCATAAAATAATGGTATTATAATTCACAGACTGCAAATTCATGATATAATCACTTACTTGGAGGTGAACCGAATGCCAAATATCAAATCCGCAAAGAAGAGAGTTAAGGTTATTGCCGCAAAAACCTTGCAAAACAAATCTACACGCTCTGACCTTAAAACAGCGATTAAAAAAGCAGACCATGCTTTGACTGAAAACGCTGGGGACAAGTCTGCAACTGTTATTGATGCTATCAAGAAGATTGACTGTGCCGCTGCTAAGGGGATTATTCACAAGAATAATGCCGCAAGAAAAAAATCAGCCTTACAGCTTAAGCTAAACAAGGCGTAAGATTTTTGTAACTACGCGGCCTCATTTTATTGAGGCTGCTTTTGTTTTTAGAAAAAACTTGACAAATCCTCAAGTTTTTACTATAATTATAAAGCTGTCAACATTCCATAGACAGCAGGTCGCCGCTTTTGCGGACGAAAGGGATTCTCCCGCCTGCCGAGGAATTGAGCTATTGCATTATCTATGATTATGTAATTTTGTGCTCTTTCCTTTTTGGAAAGGGCTTTTTTTTTCGGAATTGTTGCAGCCGATTCATTCAATGTGGGAGGTGAAATTTTTTGCCAAGTGAAGTAATTCTAAAGGGAAAACAGGAGCTTGTTGAGGAACTTACCGAGAAAATCAAGGGTTCTGTCGCAGGTGTTTTGGTCGACTACAAGGGAATAAACGTCGATAGCGACACAAAGCTTCGCAAGGAGCTGCGCGCAGCAGGTGTTGACTATTTCGTAGTCAAGAACACAATGCTTCTCCGCGCCGCTAAAAATTCTGGGTACGACGCTCTTGAAAGCGTTTTGACTGGAACAACAGCTTTAGCACTTTCGAAAGATGACGCTGTTTGCGCTGCGAAAATTCTTTGCAAGTATGCAGAAGGCTCAAAAGGCAAGTTCACAATCAAAGCAGGCTTTGTCGAAGGTAAGGCTCTTGATGCAGCTGGCGTTGATACACTTGCTAAGCTACCAAGCAGAACAGAGCTTGTCGCAATGACATTGCGCGGACTCAATGCACCGATTACTGGCTTCGTAAATGTGCTTAACGGCAACATTCGCGGCTTGGTTGTTGCGCTTAAAGCAATCGCCGACAAATCCGCATAAAATTTGCGGGACTAAACTTAAAAAATAAATTCAAAATTTTTGGAGGTAAACATATCATGGCATCTGAAAAAGTATTAAAGCTAATTGAAGAAGTAAAGGCACTTACAGTTCT
>JAVBKH010000231.1:0-6461 GCA_031554155.1 Oscillospiraceae bacterium | reverse complement strand
CCAGTCCTGTGCTTCTGTGCCGCCTGCACCTGCATGAAACGTCAAAATAGCGTTGCGGTTGTCGTATTCTCCTGTCAACAACGTGGCAAGCTTTAACGACTCCACGCGGCTTTTCACCTGCGAAACGTTCTCCGTGACTTCACTCAACACGCTTTCGTCGTTCATTTCCTCGGCCATTTCCATCAAGGTCAAGGTATCGTCGTAAAGCGACTTTAAACCTTCGTAGCTTTCGATTTTGTCCTTTACTTGCTTTGTGCGCTGCAAAACCACTTGATTTGCGGCTATATCTCCCCAAAAATTCGGGTCAGACGCCTTGGCGTCAAGCTCTGCAAGCTCGGTTTTCAAAGCGTTTATTCCGAGCGCCGTAAAAAGTTCTTTAAGCGGAGTTTCGCTTTCAAAAAGTTTTAGGCGCAGCTCTTCAAATTGAAGCATAATTTGTCCTCACTCAATTAAAACTGACTATGACACATAATTATATAGTACATGGCCTAAAATGTAAAGTTATTGTTACACGCCTTATTCAAATTGTGGCAAATGTTTACAATTTGTGCATAATGTTTACTTTCGTTTTTAAAAATTTTACAATATACTTGTAACGATTATGGTAAAGAATAGGATTGGTCTTAAAAAATGTCAAACTACATTGGCGCAGAATGCCCTGTTTGCAATAAAAAATTTACCCAAGCTGACGACATCGTAGTGTGTCCAATATGCGGCGCACCACACCACAGAGATTGCTACAAAGAAAAAAACGAATGTGCACTTTCCGCCGAGCACAAAAATGGCGTTGAATGGCGCTCACCTGCCCCCGATGCAAACACAATTGAACACGAATCACACCATTCCAATGAGAAAAATGTGGTGATTTGTCCCGCATGCAATTCGGCAAATAAAAAGGATTCTGTATTTTGCCAAGTTTGCGGCAGAAGAGTGAGCGAGACTCCACCACCGACCAAACCTGCACAAAACGAAAATTCATGGGGATTTTCTGGCATTTTCAGCGAGCTTGATTCCACTACGGTTATGTACGGCGGTGTTTCGCCAGACGAAAAAATTGAAGGCGAGTCTGTTCGCGATTTGGCAGTTTACATCGGCGAAAGTTCGGGCTTTTACTTGCCTGTGTTCAAAAAAATGGACCAAACCTCACGCACTTTGACTTTTAATTTTGCGGCGCTGATATTTGGATTGTTCTATTTTTTCTACCGCAAAATGTATTTAGTTGGCGGAATATTGCTTGCAATTTCGGCTATAAGCGTAATTCCAAGCTTTTTGCAAATGCGTGAAGCCTTGCCGCAGATTGTTTATGAAATGCTGAAAATCGGCTCGGATATTTCTGTGGATAACGCAAAAATTTCATATTATCAACAGATGATAAATCTCGCAAGTACTATTAATTTCATAATTGGCCTGCTGCTTTCTTTTTGCGCAAACCGATTTTATTACATTAAAACCATGAGCGACATTAAAAAAATTCGCGCGGCAACCCCCGAGCCACGCGACGAAGCGGAATACAGCAGCACACTTGCAAAAAAGGGCGGCACAAGCCGCACAGCCTGCATAATTGTTTTTGCAGGCTCCGCAGTTGTACTTTTTGCTACCGTAACCTACTTGCTCACTCAATATCTTAATGCAGGAGGATATTTTATTTAATGAAGATTAAAAAAGCTGTGATTCCCGCTGCAGGACTAGGCACGAGAATGCTGCCTGCATCAAAGGCCACGCCAAAAGAAATGCTCACAATTGTGGACAAGCCCGCAATTCAGTATATTGTTGAAGAAGCTGCCGCAAGCGGAATCGAAGATATTTTGATTATTATTAGCCGTGGAAAAACCACTGTAGAAGACCATTTCGACCGCAGTCCAGAGCTTGAGGAGCGTCTGCTTGCCTCGGGCCGCGACAAAGAACTTGCGGAGATGCTAAAAATCTCCAAGCTTGCGAATATTCATTTTGTGCGTCAGCATGAAATGCTAGGCCTTGGCCATGCGGTTTATCAAGCTAAAGCGTTTATAGGCGACGAAAGCTTTGCAGTCCTCTACGGTGACGACGTTATTATTGGCGATGTCCCCGCCTGCCTTGAGTTGACAGCCGCCTATGAGAAGTACGGTCTTGGGGTCGTTGGCATCAAAACTGTAACCCCCGAACAACTTCGCAAATATTCCTCAATGAAAATTTCTCCCCTTGAAGATAAGCTTTTTAAAATCACCGACATGATTGAAAAACCACCAGTCGGCAAAGAATTTTCAAATTATTCTATCCTTGGCCGCTGCGTTTTGCCCTCCAAGATATTTGGCATACTCGAAAACACGCCAAAAGGCGCAGGCGGCGAAATTCAGCTCACTGACGCTATGCGCAGTCTCGCAATCGCTGACGGTATGGTGGGCGTGGACTTTTCGGGCAAGCGTTACGACATGGGCAACAAGCTTGGATATATGCAAGCAAACGTCGAAACTGCGCTAAAACACCCCGAAATTGCAGCAGATTTTCGCGAATATCTCAAGGAACTTGCAAAAACATTGTAGGCACTTGACTTATTTGCATTTTTCTGGTATAATTCCCGAGTTGCGAACTGTAAAAAAAGAATATTCAGTCGCTCCTTGCTCTGGCCATTCGTGTCAGGGCCATATGTCCAAAAGGAGGTGCAAACAAATGGCAAATGTCTCTATGAGTTACGAAACTGTGATGATTTTCAACACGAAAATCGGCGAGGAGGGCATAAAAACCCTCGGAGACAAGTTCAAGGCGCTTATCGAAGAAAATGCAACAGTGGAAAAGGTTGAAGAATGGGGCAAACGCAGACTAGCTTATCCAATTGAGGACGAGCTTGAGGGTTATTATATCCTCGTTGAGTTTAAGTCCAACCCTGAATTCCCCGCAGAGCTTGACCGTGTTTACAAAATCACGGACGGCGTTCTGCGCTCCATGATTATTCGCAAAGACGAGAAAGCGTAAGGTGGCGCGGTATGTTTAACAAAGCTATTTTGGTTGGGCGGCTCACTGCCGACCCCGAGCTTAAACAGACCCCAAACGGCGTCGCCGTAACTTCGTTTTCAATCGCGGTGAGTCGCGCTTTCACCCCCAAAGGTGGCGAGCGTCAGACAGATTTTCTCGACATTGTGGCTTGGCGTCAAACCGCAGAATTTATTTGCCGCTATTTCCAAAAAGGCAAAGCAATTCTGATTGAAGGCTCGATTCAAACCAGAACTTATGTCGACAAAACAGGACAAAACCGTCGCGCATGGGAAGTTGTTGCCGACAGTGCACATTTTGTGGAAGCAAAAAATGCAGTTGGCGGTCTTTCTCCAAGCGATTCTATGTCCTCACCACCTGCCCCCGCTTATTCAAGCGGCAACGTCGAGGATTTCGCCGACATCGACGATGATGGCGACCTTCCATTCTAGTTGAAAATTCTCATGAAAATCACAGTTAGGAGGCTTAAATAATGGATAGAAACGATAGAAATAATCGCGATGACCGCGGTGACCGTGGCGACCGCCGTGGCGGCCCTGGCGGCAGAAAAGGCAGAAAAAAAGTATGCTCTTTCTGCGTAGATAAGGTTTATGACATCGATTATAAAGATGTCCCCCGTCTTCGCCGTTACCTTAGCGAACGCGCTAAAATTGTGCCACGCCGTGTGACTGGTACATGCGCCCGTCATCAACGCCAGCTTACAATTGCTATCAAGCGCGCACGTCACGTTGCGTTCTTGCCTTTCGTAAGCGAATAACCTTTTTAAACCCAAGTCTCTGCTTAGGCAGAGACTTTTATTTTTACAAAATTTTACTTGGAAAATTTACCTTTATGTGCTATACTTACTTGGATTAAGCTTGAGGTGGTTTCGCATGAAGCAATATCTGCCATACAACGTGCTTATGCTTGTTGCTGTCGTCTTTATAAGCTTAATGGTTGTTTACAACCTCGTTTTACGTGAAAATTTTGCGATTACCGTTTCCTACACCATGCCTGCTATTCCAAAGCCTCAAGTCGCAGAAGATGTTGCAAAAATCAAAAAAGATTCTGCACCAAAATTAGAAAGAGCAGCTCAGGAAGCTTATTTTCAAGAACAACCAGACGAAGACGCGATAACAAGCGTCACTTTCCCCCTTGACTTGAACCTTGCAACCGAGGAACAGCTTAGATTTATTCCGCAAGTGGGCAACGTTATGTCCCAACGAATCGTTCAATATCGCGATGTTTTGGGCGGCTACACCGACCTTGAACAGCTAAAGGAAATTAAAGGCGTTGGCGACTCAACCTTTGAAAAGCTTGCGCCATACCTAATAATTGAAGAAAATGAATGAATAATTTCATTTTGCATAAAATAGCTTAACAGGAGGGGATACTGTTGATTATAATTGAAAACCATATGGGCAAAATCCAAGTTTCTAACGCTTATTTTGCCAATCTAATCGGCCATGTTGTTTCGGAATGCTTCGGTGTTGCGGGACTTGTGAATTCCACGCCCTCGCAGGGGCTGCGCTCCCTTTTGCCAGGCGGCAAAGAACTGCCAGACAAAGGCGTTCGTGTTCGCATTAACGGCAGCCAGCTCTCTATTGATTTGCATATCGCTGTCACTTACGGCGTAAATATTGCTGCAATTGTCAAAAGCATTCGGCACAAAGTTACCTATTCTGTCGAGGCGGCATGTGGGCTTACTGTTGCCAAGGTCAACGTTTACGTTGCCGATATGAAAATGCACTAGCCTACAAAAGTTGCAACTTCGCTGCAAACGGCGGTATAGCCGCCTTATGAATTGCGTAGCAATTCGCTTTTGTGCGCTAGTTTTACGCATAAAACAACAAACAAACGAGTTTGGAGAGATAAACAAGTGTTAAGTGGAGCAAATTTACGCGATGCGCTGATTAGTGCTGCAAATAGTATTTCAAACAACCGCAAGGCGGTTGACGCGCTCAATGTCTTCCCTGTTCCCGACGGCGACACGGGCACAAATATGTCAATGACTTTTGGTGCTGCTAAGCGTGAGCTGCAACTCCAATCGGATAATTTAACAGCGGGAGAAGCGGCGCAGGTAGCGGCTTCAGCGTTGTTGCGCGGTGCGCGTGGCAACTCTGGTGTAATATTGTCATTGCTATATCGCGGTTTCGCGAAAGGTATGCAAGGAAAAACTAGCGCCGATGCCCACGACCTTGCAAGCGCGCTAGAAATTGGCGTAGATGCCGCATATAAAGCGGTAATGAAGCCAACCGAGGGAACAATTCTCACTGTTGCGCGTGAAAGCGCACAGGCTGCAAAAAAAGCACTTGAGGAAAACCCAATGCTCACAGAAGTTGAACTTTGGGATATTGTGGTATCAGAATCAAAAATAAGTCTTGCCACTACCCCCGACCTATTGCCTGTGCTTAAAAAAGCAGGAGTTGTTGACGCAGGCGGCCAAGGCCTTGTTTACGCGTTTGAGGGCATGGCTTCGGTGTTTTCTGGGGCTGGCATTTTGCCTGACCTTGCGCAACATGTGGTAACCACCGTGACTGAAATGCCCGACGAGCGCAACGCAGCGGGCGAATATGAAGGCGAAATCACTTTTTCATATTGTACAGAATTTATCGTAATCAAAGAACCTAACAAAGTCGGCGCATTGCCACTTCGCGCTTACCTTGAGTCCATTGGCGACAGCGTTGTCGTAGTCGAGGACGACGACATCATCAAATGCCACATACACACCGATAACCCTGGCAACGCGCTACAAAAAGGGCTTGAATGTGGGTATCTCACAAACTTAAAAATAGAAAATATGCGCGAGCAACACGCAACACAAAAGCGAAATGCAGCGCAAAAAAATGCGTCTGTAGCGCAAAATTTCGAGTACAAGTCCGTCGACCCCGAGCGGGAATACGGCTTTGTTTCTGTTGCCGCAGGCGACGGCGTTAAGGCTTTGTTCACCGACCTTGGCGTCGACCATGTTGTAAGCGGTGGCCAAACCATGAACCCCTCAACGGACAACATTCTCGAAGCAATCCACGCGACACCCGCCAAAACGGTTATTGTGCTGCCGAACAACAAAAACATAGTTATGGCGGCAGAGCAAACGGTCAAGCTTGCTGACCGCAAAGTGTATGTGTTACCGACGAAAAGCATACCTCAAGGTCTTGCTTCCCTGCTTGCATTTAACCCCGACGCAAGTCTTTCTGAAAATCAACTAAGCATGATTAAAGCCATTGAGCGCGTAGGCTCGGGCCTTGTCACCTTTGCTGCGCGTGATTCCGTTTATGACGGACATAAAATCAAAAAAGGCGAATTTTTGGCGATGGAAAACGGCAAAGTCACTTTTGTTGAAAAGGACTTGAGCCGAGCTGTTATAAAGCTTGTAAAGTCGCTTATCAAGCGTGAGAGTGGGTTCGTAACCTTGCTTTACGGGCAAGACGTGACCGAAGAACAGGCCGAAGAACTTAGAGTTTTGATTCAATCAAAACTTCCAGATTCTATCGAACTAATGATGGTCAGCGGTG
>JAVBKH010000153.1:0-2666 GCA_031554155.1 Oscillospiraceae bacterium | reverse complement strand
CAACTCCATAGCAGCGTTAATTCTCACTCGCTGCAAATAGTCCGCTAGCCCCACGCCTACTATTTTTTTAAAGATTCTCGAAAGATAGGACGGATTTAGGCTGAAATAATCAGCAATTGATGAAACACAAATATTGGGGTCACTGTAGTTTTCTTGGATATAGACAATAATCAAAGTCATGCGCTCATAAGGCGATTGCTTTTTCTGGTTTTCCATGTAGTCGTTTATGTTGCTGAAAATTTCGCTAGAGCATTTTTTAAGCTCGGGCAGAGATTTGCAGTTGAGTATAGTGTTCCATGGGTCAAGCTCTTCAAAGAAATCGGCATCCATGGAAAGGCGAACTTTGCCAAGCGCGTTGACCATGGCATTAATTAACCCCATCATTCGGCAGTTGGCTAATTTTAGCGGTATCCAGTCGCGAAGGTATTCGCTGTCTAGAATTTCCGAAAATAGCATTGCTGCGTTTTGATAATCCTCTGCATTAATACAATTCATGAACTGAATTTCTTTTTTAAACCAGTAGTAGTCGTCCCTATCGCTCATATGCTGCGGCATTTCCTTGTGAACCAGCACCCTTGCGTCTGGGTCCGTTATTTCGGCATATTGAAGAAGTTCCACAGCCTCGGAGAAAGATTTTTCTATTCCAGAAATGCCAACGCTTGCTCCGCAAATTGCTACGCGCACTGAATGGTTCATTTTTTCAAGAAAGCCATATTGAATGATTTTGGCAATGCGTTTTAGTTCGTCAATATTTTCTTTTGCACCTAGGTCTTCGTCGGTTGAGAGCAACAGACAAGATATCATGCCATCCATTTCAGTAAGGTATCCGTCGAACACTGCAAACAAAATTGTGCCTATCAAGTCGCTAAGCATATCGTTTTCAATGTCTAGGTTATCTGTGGGTTGTGCGTCGGTTTGTTCCATAAGGTAAAACACAACGACTAGCAGGCTTTTGGCGTGTAGGTTTACCCCCAAAGCCTCGCCAGATTCGTAGACAGAAGGTATATCCTTTACTCGCCCTTTCATAAGACGAGCGAGATAGTTTTTGAGCAAAAGCCCCTTTTGATTGTCGAGCTGTGAGCGATATATTTTATTTGTACGAATGACGATATTTGCAGATTCCAGAAGTTGGGCAAGTTCTTGATTCCTAAAATACGGGTGAAGCGTGTCCTCGCTCTTTAAGCTACCCTCGGAGAAAATATCAATTAAGTCGCTAAATGCGGTATGGTAATCTTGAATGGCGACAAAGTACCAGAGTAGAGCGGTGGCAAGAACAATTACCGCACACTTCAACGAGTTTTCAAAAACCAACCACCACAGTGCGTCTCCCTCGTACAAGCCGCTGTGCATTATACTGTAAAGCTGTGTCAGAATAAGGTAAGTTAGCATACAGAGTGAAATTGCGATGACGACAGCACCGTTTAAATACCACCTCCATCTTGTTTGAATCGCTTGATTTTTTTTAATTAACATATCTATGTCACTCCCACGTCGGCGCACCGCATCAATTACATACTTTTTGGGAAATTGTAGTGCCTATATGCGCAAAATGCCACCAACACAATGGCAAGCATGATATTTCCCACGCTTCTGAATAAATCTAAACTTTCCATTCGCGTCACCTCAAATTTTTTTTGTATCCAAAGCGGCGGATATCATGCCGCTTGCGAGTAATTGTGTGTGGCCGTATTCCGTTACTTGATATTTTGTTAAAAGTTTTCCATTGCTGAAGTGTCCGTTTTCATCTACGGCGTAGTCCACCGCTACAAGGATACCCGCAGCACAGGCTTCTATCATATAAGTTCTGATAAGGTTTCGGTAGCGGAATCTTTGCTTTACATGGTTGCGTTCGTCAGCTAAGGTGTTGGCGACTACAAAATCCCAGATAGGTCCGCGTTTTTCAATCAACAGTAGAGTTGCTGGCTTTAAGGGCATTTCTCTGTAACGAAAATCATCTGCTGGTTCAGTAGGGTGAGGAGTCAAATCAACATCGCGCAGAACTGACGCACAGATGTTTGCCTCATAGTAAATCAAGAATACACCTGACAGCATAATGAGCGCAGCAATAATCTCTGTCCATTTGGGCATTGCCATAACAAGCAGCATGTTAATAGCTACAACGACGAAGCCCGAAACATCGCTTATTACAAGGCCAGTGAATACGCCAATAAGCGAAAAGGATTGGTACCATGAAATATAGTTGAACATTAGGCACAGCGCAATGCTAAAAAGCACAAGCATGGAAAACGGGGTGCCGACGATTACTTTTATGTAAGTTACGGTAAATCCCGATGGTTTGAATATAAACAGCATGACTAGCAATAATGCCCATAATACAGCTTCGTAACAGAACCTAACGGCGATTGCAACGCTTGCGTCAGTAGCTTCGATGACTTTACCAGCGAGTGCGCCTTCGATTCCCCAACAGATTCCTGTAAGCAACCCAAGCACATGACCAATGAGAGGCGCACCATTGACGATAGCGGGTATATACAAGACAACCCACCCGATTAAAATAACAGCCATGCCTGCCTTGTTTTTATGGGAGATTTTTTCTCGAAGCCATTTTCGTGAAATTAGCAAGCCCACCAATGGGTAAAAAATCACACTGGAAACGGCAAAAAACGTGTCGTGCAAGCTAGCGGTAACATATGTTGCCCAAGCGG
>JAVBKH010000188.1:0-21702 GCA_031554155.1 Oscillospiraceae bacterium | reverse complement strand
AATACAATTGGTTCAGTACATAGCGATTGCATACCAAAGGCATATAGAAAGCTAGGACTAAATAAGGACTGTTTGAGGATAGCCGTTTGGCACCATAATACATATGGAACTTTGAGGTTTCTCCAATGTAAAAGTACAGGTGGGACTTACTTTTGCGTACATGAATTTAAAAAGCTTGCGAATTGGGGTTGGAAACTGCCTCCAAGACGCTCGTATTTGAACTTATTTTCAATCTTTTTGTTTTCTTGCCAAAAGATGGATTCAAGCGACGCCTGAATCCATCTTTGTCTACAGACAGAAACCCCACCAGACGGTACAGGGTACTGTCTGGTGGGGTTTTAAAAATTAAAACATATTTGAGATTATTCCTTGATTGCACCAGCAGTCATTCCATTAATGAGGTGCTTTTGTAGGAATAAGAACAGAAGCATAGACGGTACGCTTGAGGTAATTGATGCACACATCAAATCATTCCATTCAATTTTATAGGCGTCGGCCATCTGTCCAATGCCCACTGGCAGCGTTTTGTTAACCTCCGCCGTGGTTAGTACTGAAGCAAACATATACTCATTCCAGTTTTGCAGGAAAGCATAAATCGTCGTTGCAATCAGTCCAGGCAAAATTAGCGGCAATATAATACGTAAAAAGATTTTGAACCAACCGCAACCATCAATTCTGGCAGCTTCGTCCAGTCCTTTTGGAATTGTGCGAAAATATCCGTACATCAGCCAAGTGCAAAATGGAATGACGAAAGATGTGTATACAATGGTTAGCCCTGTATTGGTGTTGACAAGCCCTAGCTTGCTGAGAATCTGATAATACGGTACAATTTTCATGACGGCAGGAAACATCTGTGTAACCAACAGAAAGCTAAGAATAAACGCTTTTCCTTTGAATTCAAACCTAGCCAGACCAAAGCCGCACAGAGATGTGCAAATCACCATTAAAATTGTGGAGCAGCCTACTGTAATAACACTGTTTTTAAGGTAAGCTAACATAGGGTAATCTTTCCAAAGATTAGAAAAATTGCTCCACTGAATTTCTGTAGGCAGAATGTTTAGGCCCTTGCTCATGGTAATATCCTGCATACTTTTAAGAGAGGTGAGTACCATCCAAAGTAGTGGAAGAACCACAAGTAGAGACATACACACAAGAAACAAATAGCTGAAACCATTAATCCATCTGTTGCGTACAGTTTTATTCATCACTCTTTAACAACCTCCTAAACACAACGCCAATCAAGTAACAGATTATTAGAATATACACCGATTGAGCGGAGGCGTAACCGAACTCGAAGAATGAAAATGCTCTTTTGTACACCTCAATGGCGGAAACCATGGTGGCGCTACCTGGGCCACCTGATGTCTGAAGGTAAATTAATGTGAACTGCTTGAATACCCATACTGTGTCAAGGATTAAAACTGTTGAAAGAATTGGCTTCAGCGCGGGAAGGGTTATATAGAAAAATCTTTGTGGCCCGTTTGCTCCGTCTATTTCCGCTGACTCATACATGTCAGTGGAAATAGTCTGTATTCCAGCCAGAATCTGAACCATGATAAGGGGATAACCCTTCCATATACTTACGAAAATTACCGTACTCATTGCGAGCTGCGCAGAACTTAGCCACTCTATCGGCTGCTGTATAAAGCCTAACGCTTCCAGTAGTACATTTAAGATACCGTTGGATGTGTTAAATATCCACTTCCACAGCAGCGCGACCACGACATCGGGAAAGAGCCAAGGCAATATCAAGATTCCTCTAAAAAATGATTTGAATTTTATTTTTGCGTTTAAGATATTTGCACAAATGAAGCCAATTACAAAATGGCCCAACACCACAAAGAATGTAAACAAAAAGGTCTTTATAATGCTGTTAATAAATTGCATGTCGGTTAAAGCCTTGATATAATACTGCACGCCCACAAATTCCCACTTGTTTACCAAGTTTGTGTTAAAAGTGCTGATGAATAGACCATTTGCAATCGGGTAGACTACGAGCAACAGAACCACGATTGCCGCTGGTGCGATAAATGCATACGGCACTGCTCTGTCTTTCTTATAGGCGTTCACGCGTAACCCTCCTGTCGAACGCTAGAAACATCATTGCGTTTCACAATATTCTAGGATTATTTATTTATACTTCGCTAGTACAACCTGTGTTTTTTCCAATGCTGTTGCGGAAGCTTTTTCAGCGCTAACGCCCTCTGCGACGATGGACTGATACGCCTCTCCCATTATGTCGCGAATTTCCGCAGTGCCAGCGTATATAGGAGTCAGCGTGGCAAATGGAGCGGAGTCTGCAAAGCCTTTGAATACTGGGTCTTCAGCAACAATCTTTGCAAGTGCCTCAGTTCTGCAAGGTAAACGACCAGTTATCTTATTCCAAGCTAGGCTGTTATCAGAATTTGTGAGAGTCTTGAGGAAGTCAGCGGCGACTTCTGGGTTTTCACATTTCGAGCTTATGGACATGCCTAGTGTTCCGAATGAAGTTCTCTGTGGCTCACCAGTAGCGTGAGGCATTGGGAAGCTGCCAAATTTGCCGCGCATCTCTTGATTAGCGTTGTACATAGCACCCAGAACATTTGATGCGCCAAAGAACATGCAAACTTGGTCTGCTGCCATCATGGTGTACGCTTCCGAATAGCCAATTTCAACAAATCCTTGTGGCATAAAACCAGACCGAGCCATATCAGTATAGTACTTGAGTGCCTGCGTGAATTTTTCAGAACCAATGTCAGAGGTAACAACGCCGCCATCATTTTTAATAGTATTAGCGCCAAAAGTCATGCTCAATACATTAAAGCGTGATTCAGCCGAGTCATTGCGTGTACCTAGGAACGCGCAGCCATATCGGTCAATTTTTCCGTCGCCGTTTAAATCTTCCGTAAGCTGTTCGGATACTTTGAGGAATTCGTCCCAAGTTTGTGGTATTGCGATACCTTTTTCTTCAAACAAATCTTTTCTGTACACCATTGCAATTGTGTTGTTTTGCCAAGGCATGAACACAAGCTTATCGCCGACCTTACAGCCCTGAACCGCAATATCAAGTGTGCCAGACAACCACTCATCGCCCAACAGAGGTTTCATGTCCTGTACCATATCCATCTCTACTGCGTTGGCCATGTATGCATCCAACATAGTGAAGATGTCAGGCATGTCTCCAGATGTCGCCAATGTGAGCAGCTTGGTATATAGGTCGTTCATAGCCACAGGAACTGGCTCAATGGTGACACCAGGGTGCGCACTTTCGTAGTCTTTCATGACTCCCTGTAGGAACGGGCCGTCAGCCGAATCGTTCAACGAGGTAATCATAGCTTGTAAGTGGACATCTTTAGCCGCTTCAGACGAAGCTTGTGACTGACTGACAGCGGAAGCTGCTCCAGAGCTTGCGCTTGCGGAACTTTCGCTAGATTGTTTGCTGCTGCTTGAACATCCCGCCATTGTGGAAATCGCCATAAGAGCTGCAAGGCTAATTGCTGTTATTTGTTTTTTCATTTCAAGACCTCCAAATTTTGAATATATTTATTATTTTAGATATGTAAAGCGTTCTGGATTGTTACCAATCCTGCACTGTGCCGTCAACGCTTCGCCAGTGTGGCCGTTCAAAGCCAGTGAACTCTGTCTGCTTGTCTTCGTGCACAACTACACCTAGACCTGGGCTGTTGCCAAGATAACAAAAGCCATCCTTAATTTGCATGTCGGCTTCAATAGCCGCACCCAGAACTGCATCATCGTAATCAAACTCGAACAGTCCTTGCTCTTGAACATAGAAGTTGGGTGTTGACATGTTGACATGGAACGCGCTCATCATGCCAACTGGTGTGCGCAGTCCGTGTGGAACCATGTCCATATGGGCTGTCTCGGCGTAAACCGCAATCTTTTTCATGGAAGTTATTCCGCCGCAGTTGCAAATATCGGCGCGGACGTAATCAATCAGTCTGTCACCAATCAGCGTGGTATAGTCCCAAACTGGGCCAAGTTTTTCACCTGTTCCAATGGGTGCATTTGTGTGTTGGCGCAATGTACGGTAATCCTCTAAATCATCTGCAATCAAAGGGTCTTCGACAAATAGAGGACGGAATGGCGCTAGTGCGTTGCACAGCTCTACAGAGAGTGCGGGATTAAATCTGCTGTGTCCGTCGTAGATAAAATCAATATCTTCGCCAGCAAGCTCTCGCAAACCTCGCATCCGCTCAACCGATGTGCGCATCATAAATCGTCTGTCAAATATTCCATCAGGGGCATCTGGCATGGAAAATCGCAAAACCTTGTACCCTTTTTTAAGTGCAGCCTCCGCACTCTTTAGCAAAGCAGGCGTATCATTGCCATTGATGTGCTTGTAGACCAACATTTTATCCCGAACTCTGCCACCTAGCAACTGATAAACGGGAACGCCCAAAGCCTTGCCTTTAATATCCCACAGCGCCTCGTCGATACCAGATATCGCTGTCATAATAACGTACCCACCCCTGCGAGCAGTGGAGCGCAACATATCGTACCACAAATAATCCGATCTCATAGGGTCCTGCCCGATTAATCCTGGTGTAAGTCGCTCAACCATGCCATCCACAGCCTGCTGCCTTGCGGTGAAGGTAGCTTCGCCATAGCCAGTTATGTTTTCGTCGGTGGTGATTTTAACAAGCATACTAGTGCCGAAATAAAGGCACTTTACGTCCGTAATCTGCACAAAAACACTCCTTTTTCTGCTTTACAAAAGCTCCATTTCTTTCAAAATCACTTTAAGTTTCTCTCGCTCATCGCTGTTTAGTGGCCCAATAGGACTGTAGCATTTTCCAACTGGTATGCCCAACATTTCTAGCGATTCCTTAATCACTGCGGGGAAGGTACCAAGTTCAAATGCAATTCGCAGTGGAGCTAGCTTGTATTGTGCCTCTAGCGCTGCGGCATGATTTCCAGCCTTAAAGTTCGTGTAAATATCGCACACAAGTTTTGGGGCGACATTTGCGCAAGCAGCTACGCCGCCAGTTGCACCATAGCACAATGCGCCATAAATCATGGTGTCGCGCCCCATCATCACGCTAAAGTCCTGCCCTCTGGTCAGCCGTATGTATTCACCAGTCATGGTCAAATCCCCAGTGGAATCTTTTATTCCCACAATGTTGGGGATTAAAGACAATTCATGCGCCGTTTTTGGCGTAATGTTGACGTGTGTCTTTGGCGCGTTGTTGTAGAGTAAAATGGGAAGGTTAGTGTTCTCGGCCACTGTTTTAAAATGGTTGTATACTTGCTCTTGTGTAGGGTTTATGAAATACGGCGTTAATACAGACAAAGCGTCCACACCTGCCTGTTGAGCTATATTCGCAAGGTCCACACAAGCTTTTGTTGATATCGCGTTAGCACCAGCATATACGGGAACTCTGCCAGCCACCTCATCAACTGTCGCTTCCAAAATTTGCCGATAATCATTGTTCGACATTGCATAGAATTCTCCAGTTGTACCAATTGCAAAAATTCCATTTACTCCGCCGTCAATAAGATAATTAATTAATTGCCTAAGTACGGGAAGATTAATGTTGTCATCAGCAGTAAGCGGCGTAATCATTGCGGGTAAAATTCCCTCTGGTTTAAAATTCATTGTTAACCTCCAAGATGGTAAGAATCTAAATTTGTTTATAAGATATTCGCGCAGTGTTGAGCCAGTCAACCATTCTAGCTGAATGTTACACGCTTTGTTCTGTTTCTTGCAATACGTCTTCCGCTACACGGCGTACATGGCTATTCATTAGCCGTTCAGCTTCAGTGGCGTCCCTGCGCTTAATTGCCTGAAAAATGGCTTCGTGTTCATTATATGACCGCTTCATTTCCACAGGTTTTTGAGACAAAGCGAGCTCTCTAAATATTTGGTCTATCTGGTGCATGTTGTTGACAAGGCCGTAGAGAAAGTCATTTTTCGCACAATTGCGTATCTCATTGTGAAATGTCTCATTCTGCTTGCGCACAACATCCGAATCCATCCCCTGAGACGACGCCTCCTTCATCTCCAAAATAATCTCTTCTAGATTTTCAATTTCCTCATTTGTTGCATTTTTACATGCAAAATAGGCAGCAACACCGTCGAGAGCACTTCGCATGAAAACAATCTGCAACATTATGTCTTTAGAAAAATCAGAGACAAACGTACCGACTCTTGGTTTGCGATAAATTAGGCCTTCAACCTCAAGGCTACGCAGTGCTTCCTTAATCGGAGTTGTGCTGACATTCAGCATCTTACCCAATTCCCGTTCCTTAATCTGCTGTCCGCCTTTAATCTCTCCTTTGAGAATCATTTTTCTAAGAATTATATCAATTTGTTCTGTCAGGGTAGTCGATTCAATCCTATCCTTATACTTGTCTATTGATTCCCACATAACTCAGCACCTCCTCCACTTCTTCCACACAAAAAAATTTGTGATATCTGATATCTGATATCTGATATATCAGCAAACGTATTATAACACTTTTATTCTGGCTAGTCTATATAAAAAATACACAAAATATATACATATTATTAATCAATTTATTACAATTGTAAATTTGAGTTTCTATTTACTATACATACGTTCATATTCTTCTAGTTTACTTTGAAATTGATTTATGTTAAACTGCAAAAGAAATACACATGTGTTATATATTTCATCTTAAGCTTACCAATATTGTAATTTGAAAGGAAAATGTATTATGAAAGATTCGATTCACAAATACTTCAAAGTTGGATTAATTGCTTTCATGGCATACCCTACCTTGCTAAGGGGTGAAGACCTAGAAAGCACAGCGCATATAAAAAAAATAGCCTGTGATGACTATTTTGACGCTATTGAGGTTACATGGATTAAAGATTCGGTCAAGCGTGCAGAGGTCGCCAAGTTGCTTGACACTTCACATATGAAAGTGTGCTATGGCGCTCAACCACGTTTATTAACGACTGGAATGAACGCTAACAACCTTGATGAAAGTGAACGAAAAAAAGCCGAAGCAACATTGATTGAAGCAATTGACGAAGCTGCCGAGCTTGGTTCAAGCGGAATAGCTTTCTTGTCAGGAAAATGGGAGGAAACTACTAAGGAACAAAGTTACGCTCAACTGCTTAAGACTACCCGTAATCTCTGCGATTACGCCAAAACCAAAGGCATGATGGTAGAGCTTGAGGTCTTTGACTTTGATATAGCTAAAGCTTCTTTGATTGGCCCTGCGCCGCTTGCCGCTCAATTTGCAGCAGACATGCGCACCACTCACAATAATTTTGGCTTGTTAATTGACCTCTCCCATATTCCTATGTGCTACGAAAGCAGCGAGTTTGTTATTCGCACTCTGCGACCGTATCTTACACATTTTCACATTGGCAACACTGTTTGCGCTAATCCATCGTTGGAAGGTTATGGCGATGAACATCAGCGCTTCGGATTTCCAAACAGCTCAAACGATGTAAATGAAGTGTTGGATTTCTTACGCATTCTTAAAAGCGAAGGTTTCTTTAATATTAGTGAGCCGTATGTACTATCATTTGAGGTAAAACCTTGGAAAGACGAAGACCCTGACGTTGTAGTTGCAAACGCCAAGCGTGTGTTAAACCGCGCATGGGCTTTGCTAGAAGATTAGGAGTTAAGTATGAAAATTGTTGTTTTAGACGGATACACCGAAAATCCTGGCGATTTGAGTTGGGAAGCTTTTGAAAAACTTGGCGAACTTACTGTATACGACCGCACACCTGCCGACAAAATTATCGAAAGAATAGGCGACTTTGAGGCTGTAATCACCAACAAAACCCCTATTACAAAAGAAACGCTGTCCGCTTGCCCCAATGTAAAATATATTGGTGTATTGGCAACAGGCTACAACATTGTAGATACTATAGCAGCCAAAGAAAATGGCATAATAGTAGCAAATATCCCTACATACGGCACAGCCGCTGTAGGTCAATTTGCTATAGCACTATTGCTTGAAATTTGTCATCATATCGGCCACCACAGCCAAGCCGTACACGACGGACGTTGGCAAAAGAACGACGACTGGTGCTTCTGGGATTATCCTTTAATTGAGCTTGCCAATAAAACCATGGGTATAATTGGATTCGGCCGCATTGGCCAAATTACAGGAAAAATTGCCAAGGCTATTGGAATGAATGTTATCGCTTATGATGAACACCCCAACGATGAAGGCAAAGCAATAGCAGACTATGCCTCTCTAGATGAGCTGTTTGCAAAAGCAGATGTAGTTTCATTGCACTGCCCTTTATTCCCATCTACCGAGGGAATTATTAATAAAAACACTATCGCAAAAATGAAAGATGGTGTTATTATCTTAAATAATTCTCGTGGACCACTGATTGTTGAGCAGGATTTGGCAGACGCTCTAAACTCTGGAAAAGTTTATGCCGCTGGCCTTGACGTAGTTTCTTCCGAACCAATAAAAGCTGACAATCCGTTACTCAAAGCCAAAAATTGCTTGATTACTCCCCATATTTCATGGGCGCCAAAGGAAAGCCGCCAACGTCTAATGGATATTGCTGTAAATAATCTCGAAGCTTTTGCTAAAGGTTCTCCGCTTAATGTCGTAAATCCATAGCATCCAGCCCAAAAGTAAGAATTAAAGCAGCCAAATTCAGTTGAGTTTGGCTGCTTTAAGTATATATTAAATGAATGGAAATGTGACTACATCAATGCCTTAAACAACTCGCACTCTATATCCAAAATATCCTCAATCGAAATCTTTTTGCCGCTCATAAGCACGATATTACCCTCATAATCATCAATTTTTTTCAACGAACCAATATCTGTAACATACGCGCCGCCTTGTTTTTTCTTGTCCGACTGAAAGTAGGTCACAGCAATTTCCGGGTGGTCAGCGATTATGTCTGCCAACATACGCAACTTCATATCTAAGGCAGCCATGGCATTTTCGCCAAGCTCTATCCGTTTATCTGTTAGCCTTGCAGTTTCTTTGATGGCAGCATCGTAGCCAGTTAGCGCGGCAAACGGCGAAAACTGCGCAGCTCGATTCGCAGAAGACATCTTGGGGTGAGTTCTAGAAACATGGTGAGGCAGATTAATAATATCGTCGTATGGTCCTGTCATGCTCGATGACCTCCCACTTGATTGTTTCGGTCAAGTGTCGTTGCACCTTCCTCAAGGTTCATGCCTTTTAAAATTGCGTTTTTGCCGAACTTCTTGTAGATTGTCAATATTGCCTGCTGTCTTTTTTTCTCGCGTTCAAGCTCGGCATCGTCCACCGCTTTCTTCGCTCGAACAGCCGTATAGTCTGTGAACAAGTCTAGTTGCTCAAAGGTTGTGTCCTTTGATAAGTCAGCTTCATTAACAACATGGTTTGCGGCAATATTCACACGTCTGACAAAAAGATTCTTGTCAACAATGCGGTCGAACAATGTTGAGACGGCCTCTAAAATATGCTTTGTAGAGGACATGTGTTTTCCAAGGTTTGCAGTACCATGAGCGTGTTTCGGCACAGCGCGTCCGTAGTAATCTATGGTAACATCGCCGTGATATTTTTTCTTTTGCTCTGGGTCTTTGAGGTTTTCAATATCATAGCCAACAGTCAAAACCAATTGGTCTGTCACAAGCCCCTTATCAACTAGGTCAAGAACTAGCAAGTCCGTCATTTCGCGGACAATTAGCTTCGCCTTGTCAAAGGTATATGGACTGTGCAACACCTGCCCAGTGCCAATGCTGTTTGTGCTTGGCTTGTACGCTTTTATGTCGGCAATCCTGCAAGGCTCCCAACCCCAAGCGTGGTCAATAAGCAGCTCGGCATTAACGCCAAACATCTTATATAGCAGAGCTTCGTTGTGATAGTCGGTGGCTTTGCCTATGGAGCATCGCGCCACATCGCCCATCGTAAAAAGTCCATGTTCTTCAAGTTTTTTGGCATACCCTCTGCCAACGCGCCAAAAATCCGTGAGCGGGCGGTGCGTCCACAATGAACGTCGGTATGTGATTTCATCTAACTCTGCTATTCTGACACCGTTTTTGTCTGCGGCAATATGCTTTGCTTCAATGTCCATGGCAACCTTGCAGAGAAAGAGGTTTGTGGCGATTCCTGCGGTCGCAGTGATTCCAGTAGAGTCCAGCACATCAAGGATAATCTTCATGGCAAGCTCTCGGGCAGTGAGATTGTAAGTGCTAAGATAGTCAGTTACATCCATGAAAACCTCGTCAATAGAGTAGACATGAATGTCCTCTGGTGCAATATATTTAAGATAAATATTGTAAATTCTAGTGCTGCACTCCATGTATCGCGCCATTTGTGGACGCGCAGCAATATAATCCAGAGACAGTTCTGGAGATGAATTCAGCTCGGTTGCGTTGTATGATGAACCTGTAAAGGTGCGTTTCGGAGCATTTTGTAGCCTCTTGGCGTTTGCTTCCTTGACTTTTTGAATGACTTCAAAAAGCCTCGCTCGTCCAGGAATACCGTAGGATTTTAGGGAGGGAGTTACTGCGAGGCAAATAGTTTTTTCAGTTCGACTAGCGTCAGCTACCACAAGGTTTGTAGTCATTGGGTCAAGACCGCGTTCAATGCACTCAACCGAGGCATAAAAGGATTTCAAGTCTATTGCGATATATGTTCTGTTATCCATGCCTCGGTTTACTCCCTTAGTATTTTCAAATTATAACGCCCTGCGACAAATCCGCAGGGCAATTTTTACCGCTGATTTGAAAACCTGCACTTGATGATATGAGCGTAATCGTACTCTTTGTTTGGCAATTATGCTTTTGATTTTCATGCGTTTTTCCTTGAGTGAATGCACTCAAGGCGCATAAAGCTTGATTGTAAGTGTAGTGCTTTCCACAGTTAATTATATCAGATTATAAGATTAAATGCGATGCTTTTCGAGATATTACTCACAAACTTATTCCGCTTAATCCGCCTTTAACACAGTGCCTGTGGGGATGTGTTGGAGGATATTATTACAAAGAGTTTGATGTGCTGCAATTTTTATTAATGAACCATCACTATATACATTAATGATAATAAAATTCGTGATAAATCATATATAGTATCAAAATTTGTGCCAGAATCACGCAGTATAGTTCCGTATTCATATATTGAAACAAGCCTCAAATATGTATATAATAGCTATATCCCAAATAAAAGGAGCAAAATTTTGATGAAAAAGTTTCTTAGCGTTACCCTAACCCTTGCACTTTTGTGTTCTGCTTTTGCAGGATGCGGCAGCGCACCGGCCGCTACTGCATCGTCTGAGGCATCAAAGGCAGAAACCTCGAAGGTGGAATCCAGTGCAGAGTCTTCCGCAGCACCAACATCTTCTGGAACAATGACACTTTATTATTCACATGCAGCGGACTGGTCCGACCCGATAATAAAAGAATTTCAAGAGGTCACAGGTATTAAGGTTGACCTTGTAGGTGCAGGAACTGGCGAATTAATCAGCAGAGTTCAAGCTGAATCCGCGAATCCTCTTGCAGATGTTCTTTGGGGAGGAGTCATTGACTCGTATGTTGCAATTCCAGATTATCTGGAGTCTTACACAAGCACTGAAGACGCAAATATCAAGGACCTTTGTAAAGATACAAAAGACCATAAATGGTATGGTTTTGACGTTGGCCCAATGGTAATTGTGTACAATACCAAGCTAGTCAGCGAGCAGGACGCGCCAAAGTCATGGGAAGATTTGACCGACCCAAAATGGAAAGGCAAAATTGCATGTGCTGACCCGCTTAAATCATCTTCATCGTTTGCGACTGTTATGGCAATGATTATGGCATTTGGCAAAGATGATGGCAAAGGCTATGAATTTGTAAACAAGCTAGTTACTAATCTCGATGGAAAAATTGCAGCAAGCTCATCTGCAACATTTAAGGGCGTTTCTGATGGCGAATATAGCATAGGACTTACATACGAAGAAGCAGCGCTTAAATATATTGCCGCAGGTTCTGACATGAAAATTGTGTATCCAAAAGAAGGCACAACCATTAGCCCAAGTGGAATTGCAATTGTTAAAGGCAGCAAAAATATTGATAACGCAAAAAAATTCATCGACTTCTGCTTGAGCAAGAATGTCCAGTCTCAACTAGGCACAATCAATCGCCGCACAGTCCGCACTGACGTGACTGACCCCGAGACCACATTTGAAAAAATGGAAAACATACCGCTTGTAACCTATGATATTGGGTGGGTAGCGGCACACAAAGAAGAGTTCGGCGAAAAATGGAAAGAATTTGTAACACAATAATCTAAACTTCATAATTTTATAGACTAATTTAATGTTCTCGGCGGGCTAAAAAAGTGTAGACTACAACACAAGCCCGCCGAAAATTCTATGCCGCGTCGAGCGGAGGAACGGAGTTCGATATGAGCCATACTGTTGAAATTTTAAACGCCACCAAGGCGTATGGAGATTTTAGAGCTGTTAACAATGTTAGCGTTGAAATTAAAAGCGGTGAATTTTTTACCTTGCTAGGTCCGTCAGGTTGCGGAAAAACTACATTATTGCGCATGATTGCTGGGTTTAATAGTATTGATAGCGGGGAAATCCGTTTTGGCGATAAGGTAATCAATGATGTGCCTGCACACAAACGAAATGTCGGAATGGTTTTCCAAAACTATGCAATATTCCCGCATATGACCGTGGAAAAAAATGTTGCATTCGGATTAAAAGCTCGAAATATTTCGAAAGCGGAAAGTAAGGAACGTGTACTTGAGGCTATGAATTTGATGCAAATAGCCGAATACAAGGACCGTTCGCCCAATCAGCTTTCTGGCGGACAACAGCAGCGTGTTGCGTTGGCAAGGGCGATAGTCATACACCCAGACGTTTTGTTGATGGATGAGCCGCTTTCAAACCTTGACGCTAAGCTGCGCGTTCAAATGCGGTCAAGTATAAAAAAACTGCAACGCAGCTTGAATATTACAACTATCTATGTAACACATGACCAAGAAGAAGCGCTTGCAATTTCTGACCGAATTGCAGTAATGAATCGTGGAGAAATTGAGCAGCTTGATAAACCAACAGCAATTTATCAAAAGCCAATTAATCAATTTGTAGCTAACTTCATTGGAACATCAAGCTTCATTCCAGCAAAAGCAACAGGGGACGCCATTATTTTCGGAGGCAAAAAGACAATACCTGTCAAACTCAAGAACAGCTACTCTGGAGATATCCTGCTTGCATTGCGGCCAGAGCAAATTCAACTTGATGTTGCAAACGAAAAAGAGCCTTGTGGTGAAATACAATTAGCTACGTTCCTTGGTGATTATGTAAATTATGAGATTAAAATGTCTGACGGTACCAATATTGAAGTAAATGAATACATGATTAACCGTCCCACATTGCGCAACGCAGGGGATAAGGTCTCAATATTGCCAAAAGTGGAGGACATGAGCATCTTTACTCCCGATGGAAAGGAGGCGCTCTTGTGAATGTAGAGGGAAAAATCAATAAGCGCAAGTCGCTTTTCAAGATGAAAAACTTTGATTTTTGGGTAATCGTGACACTACTAGTACTAATTTTATCGATTATCTTCATCGTATATCCATTTTCTCGCCTGTTTTTACAAAGCTTCTTTGACAAGCATGGGGACTTTACACTACAGAATTATTTTAAGTTTTTCACGAAGAAATACTACCTTAATACATTTTTTAATAGCATGAAGGTGTGCATTAGCACTACTGTACTAGCTGTGTTACTTGGCGTACCTATGGCGTATATCTGCTCTCGTTTTAATATCTGGTTTAAGAAGACAATTAATATCATGATAATTTTGTCGCTGTTGTCGCCGCCGTTTATCGGCGCATATTCTTGGATATTATTGCTTGGCAGAAACGGGTTCATAACAAAGCTTTTGGGGTCAATTGGTATTGACATGCCCTCGATTTACGGCTTTGGCGGAATTGTACTTGTATTTACTCTCAAGCTTTTCCCATACGTGTTTATGTATGTTTCAGGTGCGCTTGGCAGCATAGACTCCTCGCTTGAGGAAGCCTGCGAAAATCTAGGCGTTTCTGGAATCAAAAAGCTTGTGTCTGTCACATTTCCTTTAATATTGCCAACCATTTTGTCAAGCGCACTTATGGTATTTATGACAGGACTTGCCGACTTTGGCACGCCGCTTCTAATTGGTGAGGGCTACAAGGTTCTGCCTGTTACCATATACGAAGAATACATGAGCGAAGTGGGCGGCAGCGTCACATTTGCTAGCGCAATCAGCGTAATTACTGTTGCATGTTCACTGCTAGTTTTGCTTTTGCAAAAGAAATTAATCTCAAATCGCAGCTATGCTATGAGTGCATTGCGTCCGCCTCCTGTGCGTTCACTTTCGTTGCCAAAACGCCTTATAGCAACAATTTGCGTGTTTTTGGTGTCACTTTTAGCGGTGCTACCCCAAATTACAGTTATTACAACTTCATTTATTAAAACGCGCGGGCCGTTGTTTATAAATGGTTTTGGATTTGACAGCTATCGCTCAATACTTTTCAAACTATCGCGCAACATTACAAATACTTTTGTGTTCTCTATAACGGCTATATTAATTATGATGCTTGGTGGACTTCTCATCTCGTATATAATTGTGCGTAGGCAGTCGAAAATATCTTCGATGATAGATACGCTTGTAATGTTCCCATATGTTATACCAGGTTCAGTTTTGGGTATAAGCCTTGTAGTCGCATTTAATCAAAAGCCAATGTTACTTACAGGCACGATGCTGATTATCGTGGTGTCGTATGTTATCCGAAAGATGCCGTTTACGTTGCGCTCAAGCATAGGTATTCTCTATCAAATAGACCCTAGCATCGAGGAAGCAAGCCGCAGCCTTGGTCAGCCACCGATGAAAACATTTTTCATGACAACAGCCCCATTAATGGCACCAGGTTTATTTTCTGGTGCGGTACTTAGCTTTATTGCGAGCATTAATGAACTTAGCTCAACTTTAATACTTTATTCGGGCAGGACAGGAACGATTTCCGTCGCAATATTCACAGAGATTTTCAAGGACGGGTTTGGCCCCGCCGCCGCGCTTTCGACTATTCTTACAGTTGCGACAATTATATCTCTGGTAATATTTAACAAGGTCTCTGGCGGCAGAAGTGTAGTTTAGCGCAACAAGCAGTCATTATTTTGTCTATGTTAAAATTAGTTTAGAATTGCACATTGCCACATTTTTTTGCTAAAAGTGTGGCAATGTGTTACACTATTCTTATTTTTAGACGGATTGCGGGGCGGTGATATAGCTGTGAAACAACGCGAATATCGGCGAAGTTATTTTCAATATTTATTAATTTGCTTTTTTGTCATGAGCTTTATCCCAATGCTAATCACTAGCTCGCTAATGTACGCCTTTTCTATAAGAGCAGCTCAAAAACAACTGGATTTACAAACAAATGCTAATCTTGTGCAAATCAAAGACGGTATTAAAAAAATGGTGGAACAATACCAGACCGTGGCGGTTGCATTAGCAGATGACATAAATATTATAGAATATCTGCAACGAGGTGGAAATTCTTATTACGCGGCAAATTACGCTGCGTTTCTTTTAACTAACGGCAAAAGCAATCATGTAAGTGTTCATGTATTAAGTGTTAGCAACAGCAATTTTATTTCTACTACCAATCTCCCTAAAAGATACCAATATCCATTCAATCGCAATTGGGGTATTTTTCGCATGATTGAAACGGGTGACGGCCCAGTTGTGTACACAAACAATAAAGATTCACGGGATAGTGATACCATTTTCAGCATAGGATATCCTGTGAAAAATAGTTCAAATTTACTTGTAGGTTACGTAATTGTGGACTTAAACCGTGAATGCGTTGAAGATTGGATTTTTGCAAAAACCACTGCGAATTATGGCTTCCATATAGCAATTTTAGACCACAACTCTTTTGTCGCATACAATTCGATAGACTCCACACTTGAGGGACTTGGCGTGTTACCAAGCTATGTGCCTACACCGATTACCACTGGAAGATACCCTGTGGAAATATATGGCGAAAAATACCAATTGCGTATCGAATCCTTGTCAGTTATGAATTTGCTTATCGCGTACGATGTCCCTGTTTATCAGGTCGTTCAAGACACACGCCATATTGGCGGTACAGCAATTATTATTTCTGCCGTTAGTTTGCTAGTATGCGCTATATTCTCGTTGATTATTGCAAAAAATATCTCCAAGCCAATACATTTGCTCTCTGATGCCATGAAAGATGTGGAGACTGGTAACTTCGATATTAGACTTGATTTTAAGCGAGAAGATGAGATTGGTTTACTTGACCGCAAATTTAATCACATGGCCAAAAGAATCAAGCTTCTTGTGCAACGGATAGAAAACGAGCAAATTAGCTTGAGAATCGCAGAAACAAAGGCATTGCAGGCTCAAATTCAGCCGCATTTTTTGTATAACACACTTGACATTATTAAATGGAGTGCAAAACTAAATCAAAATGATATTGTACAATCCGTTGCAGTTAGGCTTGGCAAGCTGCTCCGCGCAGTTATGCGAACAGATGCAGTTTTTTTTACAATAGCAGAAGAACTTGAGATAACAGAGCAATATCTAGCGATACAAAAGCTTCGATATGGAGATATACTAGAAATACAAATTGAGCAATCACAAGGTCTTGACGATTTCCTTGTTCCCAAGCTGATGCTACAGCCATTGGTGGAAAATGCAATCGAGCATGGGATTGAGGGAAAACAAGGCATAGGGTTGATGAAAATTTCTGTTGCCATAAGGGAAGAGTACTTGATTTTTATTGTAGAGGACAACGGACGAGGAATGGACGACGCAGAACTTTTGCAACTGCGTAAGTCGTTAACGCGGGATTCAAACCAAAACGACAGCAACTCTTCAGGCATAGGGCTGTACAATGTTAATCTGCGCGCAAAGCTTTATGGCGATGAGAACTGTGGAATTGTAATTGCAAGCGCAATAAATTGTGGGACAACTGTGACGCTCACGCTGCCTAATAAGCTGCGTCAAGCACGTTTGAATGAGTTTGAAGGATGAAACTATGGTCAAGGTTATTATTGTTGAGGACGAGAGATTTTTGCGTCAAGGAATTGTGATGACAACACCGTGGCAGGATTTTGATTGTGTAGTTGTTGGCGAAGCGTGTGAGGCTTACGAAGCTCTCGACATGATTGAAAGACTTGGGCCTGACCTTGTAATTACTGATATTCGTATGCCAGGGATGACGGGTCTTGAGCTAATTCAGCGCGCACAAAAAATTTATCAATGTGAATTCATTATTATTTCAGGACATAGTGAGTTTCAATATGCTAAACAAGCTTTGGAGCTTGGCGTGCGTGGATACTTGCTAAAACCTATAGATGATGATGAATTTGCGTCAGTTATAAAACAAACAATTGCGTATATTCAAAAAAAGCATGAGCAAGAATCATTTTTGCGCAGATTCCAGACTATTGGAAATGACAAACAAATGTTGGCTGAACTGGTCGCGGGAAAATTGCAACCGAACAGCAAAACCAAATATCTTGACTTGGCTTTACAAAAAATTAGGGAGAACTGTACTCAAGATATTACGTTCAAGAGCATATCTGAATCACTGCATATAAGCGAGAGATACTTAGGAAAGTTGTTTAAAGAAAACACGGAATATACATTTTTAGAATACCTCACTATTTGCAGAATTGCAAAAGCTGTTGATTTATTGGATAACAGTGATATGAAAGTTTATGAAATTGCAGCAAACATAGGTTATACCGATACTCGTTATTTCAGCAGTCTTTTTAAAAAAATACTGGGTGTTACTCCAAGCGAATATAAGAATTTATTACTCACGGAATAAAAATGATATTACTTGTGAAAGGAACATATCAATGAATTACAAAAAAATACTTGGAATAATTCGCAAAACTAAACCACTATTTGAGAACAAAAAGCTAGTAAACGAGAAAATACAAAAAGGCCCATTTGATTATGTAACGCAGGTTGATTTGTCAGTACAAGAATACTTAAAAAGTGAGCTTCGTACTTTATACCCAGATATAGCCATGCTTTCGGAAGAACAAGAGATTAATGAATTTAACCATAAACAAAGCTATTGGATTTTAGACCCCGTTGACGGCACCACCAATTTGATGCACCAATACGGACAATTTGCAGTGTCCTTGGCGCTTTATCAAAATGGAGACTATACTTTTGGCGCAATATATAACCCAACAAACGGACAAATGTTTTGGGCGGTTAAAGGTAAAGGCGCTTTTCTAGGCAATCAACAGATTTTCGCTTCAACATGTAATTCAATATCAACAAGTCTTATTGCTGTAGGGATTTCGCCATATAATAAACAAAATTTCAAAAATTGCTTTTCGGCGGTCTCTGATATCTATTATGATTGTCAAGATATGCGGCGCTGTGGTTCGGCAGCGCTAGAAATTGCATATGTTGCTGCTGGTTGGCAGGAAGCTTATTTCGACCAACTTCTCCAACCGTGGGACATTGCGGCAGGTATTGTAATCTTGAGAGAAGCAAAAGGTATGGCGACAACCTTTAAAGGCGATGAGCTACCGGTGGGAATTAAAACTAATATCGTTGTATCTAACGGCCATCTGCATGGTTACTTAACGGATAAGCTTGCTGTCCTGTGATTTAAACCATTTGAAAAAATACAATAGCTTGCATCTGTTTTGCAGCAACATTCCAAGCTGAAATCCTCACAACCATGCGGTTTGTGGGGATTTTTCTATTGGCAAAGTGGTACTTTTTTATGTGTGAATTGTACTTTTCTAATGATAATTCTAAATGAACGGAAATAGTGTGATACCTGAAAAGGTGCGCACCGAGCCGGTCACTATCAGACCGCCATTTTGTTTTGAAATTATAACGCCCTGCGACAAATCCGCAGGGAAATTTTTATGGCTGATTTGAAAATCTGCACTTAATAATATGAGCGTAATCGTACTCTTTCAGCAGCTCGGGACGCTCCTCGTATTCCTGCGCACCATAGGCAGCCATGGTGTCCTTATTAGAAAAAACTGACGTATACAAAATTATGCCCTTGTCCGCGATAATTTCAACAGGCTCGTTAATTGGGCCATAAGCTCGCGCGTTAGTGCCGTAATATGGGCTTGGCTCACTTTCAACACTTGTGCTAGACGCGCCGTCGCGCGACGTGATTGTCCACATGAAATCTGGTACATGTGTTATGACGATGGCAAGCTCACCATTCCACGTCTTTTCGCCATCACCGCGCATGGAAAACTGGGCGGCATGAGGAGACACAAGTTTGCCGTCTTTGTATACCTCAACCCAAACATCAAAATTTTTGTATTTTTCAATGGTGTTATAGTCGAAAAAAAGAATTTCGGCTTTTTGATTTAGCAGACTTACGATTTTCTGTTGGTCTTTGGTAAGTTCTTTTGGAGCAATTTCATTCTTTGGAATTATTGTAGAAAAAGAACAGCTTGCTAAAACAAGTGAAAGCACTAGCAAAGTGGACAACAATGCAAATTTTCTCACGCCACTCACTCCATTCATTTTTATTATATCTATGTACTTTGATTATCGCAAACATGGTCAGCTAGAGTTCACAGGTCCGTGATTCTGCTTGCATACTTAGTTTTTAACGCTGACAGCACCGCTATACATTTGGACGGTTTTGGGCATTTAGGCAAACATAAACTTATAATAGTGCAACCAATGCAAGTATTATGAGAAACATTACATTCCAAAGTGTAAAAACCTTGAGATAACGAAAGGTCTGTCCATGGTGTGTGTTGGAATAAAGTTTGTAGGAAATTACGCTTGCCATTGATGCGATAAGAGTACCCAATCCACCAACATTTACACCCAGCAAAAGGCCTCTGGCATCGTTTGTAAATCGTGAAAGCAAAACAGCGGCTGGTACATTGCTTGTAAGTTGACTTGTAAAAATTGCGCTTAGTATCAAGTTTTTCTCGATTATTGATGTGAGGAAGCTGCTTATTAAAGGGATAGCTGCAAGATTACCTACAAAAATAAATATAACAATGAAAGTGAGAATCAAATAGTAGTCGACTTTGGACAGAGTTTTTTTGTCGATAATAAACGTTGCAAGAATTAGAACAGAAAGCACAAGATAGTGCGAAAGCACATCGAAAACGGCCAATACGGACAAAATAAACATCACCGTATATGCAAATATGCGATTTGGGCGAAGATGTGTTTGTCGGTTTTCTAGGTTAGAAGTTAGCGGCTCGTTGGGGATAAACAAGCAACTTGCAGCAAGCATGACCGCACCAACTAAAACGACAGGCAACATGGTTAGAATGAACTCACTCAAGCTCATTTGAAAGTGGGTGAATAAAAATAAATTTTGCGGGTTGCCTATTGGCGTTAGGCTAGAACCAATATTTGCAGCAATTGTTTGTAGCACAATAATAAAAGCGCTCCAATGCTCCAGTTGGCAGATAACTAAAATAGTGAGGGTAATTGGAACAGTAGCGATTAGCGCAACATCGTTTGTCATTAGCATAGATATGAAAAAACAGGAAAAAACCAGAAATAATGCAAGAATTCTTGCGTTGCTAAGTCGCATAGCTATTCTGGCAGACACCATGTCTAGTAGCCCCTCACGCTCCAAGCCTTTTAGCGCAATCATCAAGCAAAGCAGACATGACAAGGTTTTGAAGTCAATGTAATCAATATATTTAGATGAGGGATGTACGACAAATGCTGAAGCAAGTGCAAGCACTGCCGATACTGCGAAAACAGGTTCTTTACGAAACATAGTAAATATCTTCATGTATGTAAAATCCTTTGCCTAACTCTCCAATTTGCGAGCTTCAATTTCTTGCCCAATTTTTCTGTATTCAAGCACTTCGTCATCGGTCTCCTCACGCACATTTATGCGCTCACAATCGGGACGTGAACAGGTATCCAGATTTCGCTTTTGTAATCTGGCTTGCTTGTGTCGGGGCTTTCATTCCAAAGCATTTCAGGGGCACCTGTCAGCTCATAGCCAGATGTCGGAAACCACTCCGAGTAAATCCTCGCCCATGCTTCCTGTAAAGCTTTGGGAAACTCACCTACCGCGGTAAATACAGCCCATGTTCCCGCTTTAACGTCTAGTGATTCCCATTTGTCTGACGAGGCTTTGGTTGTTGCCACGCCAAGATATTGGTCGCACTCGCTGCCCTCGACAGTGCGGTCAGAAAAGTTGGCAGATACGCTCAACATACCTTTAGGTTCAGTATCACAAAGACTTTTTAATTCGGCAATTCCCTCCATTGTTAGGCCCTGATACAGTGACTGCATTTGAGGATTTACGCCCTCAAATACTAATGTTATGCGCTTTTTAAGTCCAACGATTTTGAATGCTTCATGTTCTACAATTCGATAATCCATTTCATTTCCTCCTCTAATTGTAAGCTGAAAGGTCATGGGCTGAAATGCTTTCAGCGCGCAACTGTCCTTCCTCGCCAGTGACGGAGAAACTCCGTGCATTGCTTGAAATGCTTTAGTAAAAGCATCGGGCGAGTCATAGCCTAATCGCATTGCAAGGTCGATGATTTTTTCATCACTGCTTTTGAGCAAAGTAGCCGCAAGACTAAGCTTTCTGCGCCGAATGTACTCCCCTAAAGGCATACCCGCGAGAAATGAGAACATTCTGCGAAAGTGATAATCAGAGCAACAGGCTATTTTTGCAACCACGCTAAAGTCAATTTCACCTGTCAAATGCTCTTCAATATATCGCATTGCTAGGTTCATTTGTTTAATAGAATCCATA
>JAVBKH010000032.1:0-5575 GCA_031554155.1 Oscillospiraceae bacterium | reverse complement strand
TTCATTGGCGGCGGGAGTCTACATAATATATAAAATCTTCACTTTACTTGTGCCGATTGTTTCACAAATTGAAACGATTTTATCGTCAAGCTCGATGCCGCTTGAATATGCAGAAATTCTATTCAAGGCGCTTGGAATTTGCTTATTGACGCAAATTGCCTGTGATACCTGCAAGGACGCAGGGGAGAGTGCAATTGCCGCAAAGCTAGAAATGGCCGGGAGAATTTGTGTACTTGCAGTAAGCTTGCCACTTTTTTCGCAAGTGATGTCGGTGATTTATTCATTGATGGGGTGAAGACGTGAAAAAAATGTTATGCATTGTTATAACAGTAATTATATTACAAATAACAGTATATGCAACAAATACACAAATACCAGTATATTCAGAAAACACACAAATTGTAGAGTCAAGCTCACCTTTTGATTTTGATGAACAGCTAGACGCCTTGGGAAAAGAGGAGCTACAACAGCAAGTTCCAGAACAGGCCAAGGAATTAATGCGCAAAACTGACACCGAAGAACTTAGCGTGACCAAGCTTTTGCAGCTTACACCCCGTAAATTTTTTTCTACAATATGGCAGCTTATGACAAGTGAGCTAAAAAAACAGGTGCGAATGTTGGCTTCAACAGTTGGAATAATTGTACTTTGCGCGCTTTTTGGTGGGCTGAAAACTGCATCTGGGGAAAACTCATTGACGCAGATTTTTACGACAGTTTCGGTGCTTTGCGTGTTAACATCGGTTATAAAACCGATACTGGACTGTGTTATTGACACATCAAATGCAATCAGAGATGCCGCATTCTTTATGCTCTCATACATACCAATGTTTTCTGCCGCACTGACAGCATCTGGCTCACCAATAACAGGAGCGACCTACAACGCTTTCCTAATCGTAGCTTGTGAAGCTATTTCACAGGTAGTGGCTAAAACTCTAGTTCCGCTAATGGGGATTTATCTTGCGCTTTGCATTTGTGGGGCGTTAGTTCCCGAAATCAAGATATCTTCGTCAACATCAACAATAAAAACTATTGTAAGTTGGGCATTAGGTTTCTTTCTCACCATTTTTGTGGGTTTACTTTCTGTTCAGACAATCGTTGCACAGTCTGCCGATACAGTTACTGTAAAGGCAACAAAATTCATGATTGGCAGCTTTGTTCCCGTGGTGGGCAGCGCACTTTCTGAGGCTTATACAGCGGCACAAGGTTGCTTTAGGTTGATAAAAGCATCACTTGGTGCATATGGGATTATTGCGACTGCATTCACGTTTTTGCCCGTACTTATCAGAACAATTTTATGGTATACGCTTACAAATATTGCAGTTATTGTAGGTGACCTCCTAGGAGTTACGCGGGTGTCTGAAATATTAAAAGCGTGTGCAAGTGTTCTTGGGATTACAATTGCAATAATTCTTTGCTTTGCTCTCATGCTGATAGTCTCAACAACTGTTGTAATGGTCACAAGTATGGGGGGGTAACATGGAAGGATTGCATGAATGGGTATTTTCAATTTGTGCAGCAATGGTCGTTTGCGGAATAGCGCTTCAAATCATGCCAAAATCTAATCTTGCTGGTATTTTTAAACTAGTGGTAAGTGTGTTCTTTCTGTGTGTACTGTTATCACCAATCATAATACGGTTTCCTAACGCAAGCTTAGAAATTGAAGAAAAATCAAACCAAATTGCGCAGGAAAAAGCAGAGAGCTTGCAGCGTGTTATTGATAATCAAACTCAATCGGCTGCGAGCAAATCGGTCGAAAAAATAATTGCAAAGAAATTGCAGCAAATGGGAATAAAGTACCACGGTTTGACCATAAACATTACTACAAACGGACAAAGTGAAACGGATGCCGCGGTGGAAATTATATTGGATGAAGAGATGCGGCCAAATCATGAGAAAATCGCAGCAGAGCTTAAAAATGCGCTTCAAATGGACGTTTTGCTGGGATATGAAAAAAAGGAGTGATAATATGCTCGAACAAAATAAAATAATTGCATCAGTAAAAAAATGGTTTTCGAGCGATATCAAACTTAAAGTAATTGTAATTTTAGGCCTTTCAGGAATGTCACTGATTCTGCTTTCGCAATTTATCGGGAACAAAGACTCTCCCAAGAAATCAACTGATGTATCCACAGCGCAGTTTACATCTGCAAATTATGCAGATGAGCTTGAATCAAGGTTGACGTCACTCATAAGTGGAATGGATGGGGTTGGCGTTGCAAAGGTGATGATTACGCTAGAAAATGAGGGTGAGACTGTCTATGCACAGGAGGAAACGCGAAATGTAGACAAACAACAAGAGGCAGGGAACACTAACGAAGTTGGCAAACTATATCAAAAAGAAAACGTCGAGCAAAAATACATTATTGTTGAAGGAAAAAACGGTCAACGCGAAGCTCTTGTGAAAACACGACTGGGACCAAGAATTCAAGGTGTTGTGGTTTTGTGCGAGGGCGCAGGTAAGCCAAAAATTGACCAAAGCATCACCCATGTTGTAACAACCGCCCTAAACATAACGACTACAAGGGTTTGTGTTGTAAAAATATCAAAATTAAATCAGGAGGATATTTTTCAATGAATATGATTATCGGCAAACGGCAAATCATTCTCGCATCACTAGTTTTAGGGCTTGGCATCGCGGTTTATCTCAATTGGCAATACGCAAACACAAAACTTGACCTGCCTGTTACAACGGCTGTGGAGGGTGAACAGGATACATACGGCGAGGCGCAATACGTTGATGCAGAAGCCGCAGAAGCAGACGAACCAGACGGTGAAACTTTTTTTGTAGAAGCAAAGATGTCCCGCCAAAAAGCGCGTGATGAAGCCGTTGAGACACTTGCAGTGATGCTTCAAGATTCTGAACTTGCCTCCGAGCAAAAGGCACAACTAGCGCTTCGTGCAACAGATTTGGCAGCCTCAATCGAAACTGAAGGCAAGATTGAAAACATGATTAAGGCCAAGGGCTTCAAAGACGTTATGGTTTATTACGATACTGCTCGCGCAGATGTTATTGTAAAAACAAGTGGACTTTTAGCTAACGAAGCCGCACAAATTAAGGACATTATCTTGAAAGAAACCCCAATTGCAGTGGAAAATATATCAATTGTTGAAATAAATTAGTTGTGCAACGCTTTTTTTGTGGTATAATATATGCAGCGCATTTTGCGTTGCATATATTTTTATGGTACGATATTAAACAAATAATTGATTAATGGAGGAATTGCCGTGGACAACGTAACAAACAAAATAGCGGTCGGCAATCTAAAAATATCGCAGGATGTAATTGCCGCAATTGCGCGCGTTGCAACGCTTGAAATTGAGGGAGTGGATTCTCTTGCAGAACCCGCGAACATCAATCCTACAAGCATCGGCGATTTTTTTTCAAGGCCGATTATAAAAAAGGCTATAACAATAAGCATGACTGATGATTTTGCGAATATCGGAATCAGTGTAAACTTAAAGTTTGGCGCGAAGATTTCTGAAGTTTGCCCTAAGATTCAAAATGCAGTTAAAGACAATGTTCAAACTATGACTGGCATGGTCGTTGCAAAAGTAAATGTTCTTGTTTCGGGAATCGTATTTCCCGATTCACAAACGAAATAACGTACCTTGATAAAAGAAAAATTGTAACAAAGCCCTCGGTTGGTTACAATCGTGGGCTTTTATCATTCCGGAGGAGAAAAAATGTCTAAGCTAACAAGACGTGAATCACGTGAAACTGCCTTTGCACTGTTGTTTGAGTGGTCGTTTAAGGAAGACTCACTTGACGAGATAATCGAAAATGCTACTGCCACACGCGATATTATAGTGGATTCGTTTGCGCGCGAACTTGCCGACAAAGTTATCGAAAACAAAAATGAACTTGATGGCCTAATTGAGCAATATTCACAAGGCTGGAAACTTGCAAGAATATCAAAAACTGCTTTAGCAGTACTTAGAATGAGCTTTTGCGAGCTTACAAAATTCGGTAATATTCCTGTTGGAGCTTCAATTAATGAAGCGGTAGAGCTTGTAAAAAAGTTTGGCACAGACGAAGAAGCGGCTTACCTAAACGGAATTCTTGGAAATTTTGAAAAAGTTAGAAAAGGACTTAAAGAAGCACCGCCGTTGCCAAAAATGGAGGAAAAGCCTCAAGAAACCGCTGAAGTGATATTTGAGGATATGCAGTCGATAGAGTCATATGAACAACAAGTACACCAAGAACAATACAGGGAAAAGCAGTTGCTATCTTTGGAAGATGATGAAGTAAAAATAGTAACTGACATAATCATTGAGGTAGATTAGATGGCTTTTCTCGGAATAGACACTAGCAACTACACAACATCAGTTGCAATTTTATGCGATGATAATAGGCTTAAACAGGAGAAACTGGCTTTACCAGTTGCAGATATGTCAGTTGGACTTCGCCAAAGCGATGCTGTTTTTGCACATATTAAGCAGCTCGCTCCACTATTATCAAGCCTGCTTTCTGAAAATAATGAGAAACTTGAAGCTGTTGGAGTTTCTGTCACTCCTAGAGATGAGGTCGGCTCATATATGCCATGCTTTTTGGCAGGTAAGATGTGCGCCGAGTCAATTGCAGCTACCGTAAAAGTGCCTTGTTGTGCGTTTTCACATCAGGCAGGTCACATTGCGGCAGCTATTTTTGACACAGATTTATTTGCACTTTTTGATGAAGAATTCCTTGCTTTTCACGTGTCGGGAGGAACGACACAATGTCTGTTGGTAACTCCAGAGGGTAATGGGGGAAAGCCTTTCAACATTACCACGATTGCGCAATCTCTCGATTTACACGCAGGCCAAGTTATTGACCGTGTGGGTGCGATGCTTGGATTAAAGTTTCCGTCTGGCGCGGCACTAGAGATTTTGGCTTGTGAAAGCACGAAAACCTTTCCTGTCAAGGTTGCCTTCAAGGAGCTTGATTGCTGCCTCTCTGGCGTGGAAAACCAATGCAAAAAGCTTTTGCATGATGGAGAAAATCCCGCTGATATCGCAAGATTTTGCATTGACAGCATATGCTATGCAGTGTCTGAAATGACTGCACGGGTGACATCGAAATATCCAAACAAAAGGCTTCTTTATGCGGGTGGGGTGATGTCCAATGCGCTAATTCGAAAACAGATTACGGCAAGATTTGATGCAGCTTTTGCTACGCCCGCCTTTAGTGCTGACAATGCTGCGGGAATAGCTGTTCTCTGCAAAAAAGCCCACAGAAAAGGTTGGGTATGCGCATGAATGTCTTGTCAGTTGGTCAATTAAACAGGTATATTAAATCACTGTTAGAATCAGACAAAAAGCTTACTGACGTCTATATTAAAGGTGAAATCAGCAATTATGTGCACCATTTTCGTTCTGGTCATTTTTATTTTACACTAAAAGATGATAGTGGCTCAATTCGTGCGGTCATGTTCAAAAGCCATGCACAGGATTTGAGGTTTGAACCACAAGACGGTATGGCAGTTCTTGTGAGGGCAAATCTGAGTGTGTATGAACGTGATGGTGTATATCAGTTATACGTAACAGATATACAACCAGATGGGGCAGGTACACTTGCTATAGCATATGACCAACTTAA
>JAVBKH010000017.1:0-2755 GCA_031554155.1 Oscillospiraceae bacterium | reverse complement strand
TCTGATAAAAACACTTAATAAATTCAAGAAAATGTGGTATACTGAATCAGGTGATGGAAGTGGAGAAAAAATACTACATAAATGCAGAGCAAAAGGCGGAGCTAGAAGCGGCAAGAAAAGCAAACAAAGACAAAAATATAGATAAACGGTTGAAAGCGTTGATATTGCGAGCAGAAGGAAAAAAGAATGCGGAAATCGCAAAAGAAACAGAATATCATGAGGCCTATGTTAGTAAGTTGGTATCACTTTACTGTAATCGTGGGTTAGGGTCAATTGTGGATAACCATTACGCTGGCAATCGACGCAATATGAGCTTTACTGAGGAAGAAGCGCTCCTGTGCGAATATAAGAAGAAGGCAGAAGAGGGCCAAATCATAGAGGTAAGCGAAATCAAAAAAGCATACGAAGAAAAGGTTGGACACAGGATTGGCAAGGGTCAAATTTACTATGTATTAAAGCGTCACGGTTGGCGAAAAGTTATGCCGCGAAGCAAGCATCCAAATAAGGCAAGCGATGAGGCGATAGAGGCCTCAAAAAAATTAACGATGCGGTAAAGGAGTTCTTTCGCGATTTAAAGTGTGGAACTGTACGATTGATGTTTCAGGATGAAGCTGGTTTCGGAAGAATCAACAAGCCAAAATATTGCTGGTGCTTTAAAGGACTCAGGCCGAATGTTCCGTGCCATCATATTCGAGAATATCGTTATGCTTATGGCGCTGTGGAACCGTTAACTGGTGAGTCATTTTTTCTGGTGTTGCCATACAGCAATACGGTTTGTATGAATTTATTTCTGCATAGCTTAGCGGAAGCTTACCCGAATGACTACATTCTTCTCGTTTGTGACGGAGCCGCATGGCACAAGTCCAATACACTTCTTGTTCCCCCCAATATCCGCTTGATATTGCTTCCTCCTGCCACGCCAGAAATGAATCCGATTGAGCAAATTTGGAAAGAGATTAGAAAACGTGGCTTCCGTAACGAGACTTTTCAAACGCTCGACAAAGTAATTCACAGGCTCTGTGACACCATCTGTTCCTTGTCGCGCGACGTAATTCAAAGCATTACTGGCCGCAATTGGATTATTCAATGTTTTAATTGAAGATTAGTATGAACAAAGGAAGCGTAGCCTACTTTGTTGTGCAAAATGGGTTTATTATCTACGTCAAAATATTGCCCTTTTACGATGCTGGAAGCGATAAACTTACCCTGAACTCGCAGCGCAAATTTTGCCAAATCCTGCCACAAAATCTTTAATAACCATAACACAATCACAAAAATAAATCAACGCTTTGACACAAAAATGAAAGCATTGATTTATTTTTACGAATAACTTGCTATTTATATAAATTTTTATTTTCCTCTGAGCTTTTCAAGCAGAGGCTTTATTGTCTTTGCAAGCTTTGCTGGCGCAATTCATCAACAGCTTTAAGAACAAGCTCTTCCGCCACTACATGAATATTATTTTTTCTATCCACGTTGCAACTCTTGATTGTACATTCCCACGAAAAATGACGGAACACCTTGCAATATTGCCTGATACATTTTTTGGCTGTTTCCGTTCCACTCCGAATTTCTCATATTAGCACTCTCCCACGTTCATTTTATGAGAAATTGTCTGGCGAGTTTATAAACTTTCGAAATCGCGATGAATATCTGATTTTTCTTGACAACAAATAGATTGCTTCGTACAATTATATGGGGTGAGACTATGGAAACGCAAAGGTTGATTTTGCGCAAAAACAAATTTGAGGATTTCGAGCGGCTACACAATATTTTGCAAAAGCCAGAGGTTATGTACGCATGGGAGCATGGCTTCACTGAAGAAGAGACCCGTATGTGGATTGAAAAGCAGATTGAACGCTACAATCAAGATGGTTGCGGCTATCTGATGGCAGAGTTAAAAGAAACCCACGAAGCTGCTGGGCAAATTGGCATACTAAAAACTACATTAAATGGCGAAAGCGTGTTCGAGGTCGGATATATTCTTGATAACGCACACTGGCATAAAGGTCTTGCAGTGGAGGGTGCTCGTGGTTGTCTTAATTACGCTTTTTGCGAAATGAAAGTTGATACGGTCTACTGCACAATTCGACCGAAAAATATTGCGTCAATATTGGTAGCAGAACGGCTTGGTTTCAAGCGGGCTGGCGAATTTGTAAAATTATACGATGGAAAAGAAATGCCACATTTGATTTTTACATTGTCCAAGGAAGATTTTATTTAAAATAAGTAAGCTCAAAAGGCAGCGACTTCGTAAAGAAATCGTTGCCTTTTTTTTCTAGCGTTTTGTATTCGGACCCAGACTTTCCTTTTTTGAGTTGTGCGGCTGATTTTGTGCTTCAACAGCGGCGGTGGCTTGACCAGCGGAAGACGGCCGCTCCTTGTTTTGCTTAGGCTTTTTCTTTTCTTTTGACATTGCAAATCACCTCGTGGTGAGTATGGACAAAAAGACTCGCCTTATTCGCAAAAAGATTATTAAGCAAGTCTGACGAACTAATATCCATCGAGGAATATCAAAAGAATTTGCGGAAATTTTAGTATGCTCAAGGAGAAAGTTAGTATGTTAAAAACAAGTCGGAAACTGTGGGTACTAGTAGTCTAATAAAAGACTCCAGTATAATCGGGGTGAACATATCGCTGCTTACCAATCGTCTTTTTCTTAAATTGAATTGACTGATTTGGGCATCTGTTAACGCAACCAAAGCAATTTGCGCAGTTGTCCCCCCATACAGGCTCGGTGTCAAAGGTAATATTT
>JAVBKH010000270.1:0-18088 GCA_031554155.1 Oscillospiraceae bacterium | reverse complement strand
CGCACAGTTTCGTTTGAACGCTACATTTTAGCCGCCTATTTTGATGACATAATAAAATTATCAAACATACATCTACAGCGCATGACAGGCTCACGCTATCGTCTGCGCCGACTTGAGGACGCTGAAAAGGGCGCAGGCTCTGGCCTTGATATGGAAATAATCGACAGCTACACGGGCAAACCTCGCGATGTTGCGACGCTTTCAGGCGGCGAAAGCTTCAAGGCTTCTTTGGCGCTTGCTCTTGGACTTTCCGCAGTTGTCCAGATGAACGCAGGCGGAGTCTCAATCGACACCATGTTCATCGACGAAGGCTTTGGCTCTCTGGACGAAAAATCCCTTGATTCCGCTGTGGAAACCTTGATTTCGCTTAAAAAAAGCGGACGCATGGTTGGAATAATCTCCCATGTTCCCGCTTTGCGTGGCTATATTCCTAAAAAACTTGCTGTACGCTACAGCCCCACAGGCAGCACAGTTCAGTGGCTTTAGTCAGCCATTAGCTCAATTTTCCCACATGCCAGTTTCACTCCCGCACCGCCGCTAGGCTGCGTCTTGAAATCGTCTGCATTTGCGTGAATCACCACGGTTTTCCCTATCACCTGTGCAGGCGTGAACATAGCCGTATACGTCGCTATGTACCCATATCCGTTGCTGCTCATTATAGGCGGCAAGTCCCCCGCGTGCATAGGGTGCTCGCGGTGTGTGGGGTTGTAGTGCACTCCCGCTGCCATAAATGGGTCGGCAGAGTTGCCTGCGCCGCACTCTGTACCATCATGAATGTGGAAAGCGTAGAATGGCCCGACCTGCTTCATCACACCGTTTTCCCATACCTGTGACGGCAGACCGAACACCTCTGCGACCACCAGCGTACCTGTTGCCGCAGGATAAAACCTCACTGTGCCGCCAATCTGCGAGTTCGCGTCGTTGCCTCGCAAAACCGCGCTTGCTGTTGGCTTTGCCATACAAACAAGCTTTGAAAAGGTCTCAAGGTTAAGTAAATCCAAGAAAAACTCCTCCTAAAACTGTCCTTTCGGACAAAATTTGCAAATTTTCTCGCTACAAATCAGTCAAAAAGGTGATTCGCCTTATTTATACTATGCTTTTTTGTTGATTTGTGATAAAATAAATTATATAGAATTTGAATCATCTGCAAAGTAGGTGGGAATGTTTGGCCCTTTTCAATAAGAAAAAAAATACGTCAGAAGAGCAAGACGATTTAAATACCGGCTCGCGCGAGAAGAAAGACGGCTTTTTTAAAAATAGAAAAACTGATTTTGCCAAGTTTAAAAAGAAAATTCGTATAACGCCAAAATTTAATTTTGGGAAGAAAAAAGTCGCTGACAGAAACGAAGAAGATTCTCGCTTTGCCAATGAAGACAAGCCAAAAAAAGTCAAAGACAAAAAAGTCAAGGAAGTCAAGGAAAAAAAAGCAAAAGAGCCTAAGCCGAAAAAAGAGAAACAGCCTAAGGCAGAAAAAGCGAAAAAATCTGACGACGGTACCGAGGCTGAAAAGCCAAAAAATAAAAAGCTAGTAATTATTATAGTTATTATAGCGGGCGCTGTTGCTCTTGGTTCTGGTGCATTTTTAATTGTAAACGGGATGAATAAGCCAACTGTGGAGGAGTTGCTTTTGACGGCAACTCAACTTTACAACGAGAAAAAATACGCTGAAGCTGATGAAATTTATCAAAAGCTGATTAAAAAGAATAGCACACTTGTTCCTGCATATCTTGGTCACGCGGACGTACAAGTGGCAACAGAGCAGCTTGAACCAGCTATTGCGGAGCTGACCGCAGCGCTTGAATCGACGCACGACGACCCACTAATCGTAGCAAAAATCGAGGAGCTGACGCCCAAACCCGAACCTGTCGTAGAAGAAGCTGCGGCCGAATCAGAGCCACCAGTTGACTTTGCCTCTTTTGGAGTGCCAAATGCAGCAGTAGTATTTGTGGACGCTGCCTTTGAAAATGTTATACGAGAATCTCTAAAAAAGCCTAGCGGTGAGCCAATTATGGCATGGGACCTTGTAGCTGTAAAGTCGCTAAAAATTCTAGGCGATACTAACGCCGCGCTTGACAGCACGCTAAACTCGCGCAACCGCACAGAAAGCTATCAAGTCAACGGCGTTATATACACCGAGCGTGGAAAAATAACTGATTTAAGCGACTTGAAAAACTTTAAAAATCTGCGCAAGCTGACAATCGCCTACAACAATTTAACCAATATTTCTGCAATTGCAGAGCTAAAAGACCTTCAAACTCTGGGACTTTACTGTAACAGCATCACAGATATTTCGGCGTTATCAAGCCTTAGCAAGCTTGAATATTTGTATATTTACAACAACGAAATCACAGATATTACGCCGCTTCAAAATTTGACATCGCTGAAACATCTTTGGCTTAACAAAAACAAAATTACCGATATTTCCGCTGTTAAGGGTATGACGAACTTGACCGAGCTTTTTATCACTGACAACGAAGTTACCGACATCTCGCCTGTTTCAGGCCTAACAAGTCTTGGATTCTTTTACGCCGAAAACAACAAAATATCCAATATTTCGGCTATAGCGGGACTTACTACTTTGTCTGACGTGTCGTTCGTCAACAACCCTGTCACGGATATGTCCCCTGCAAGCCACATTGCAAATGTAAATAAACCCTACTCATAGCCGCATAGCTAAGACCTCCGCAAATGCGGAGGTCTTGAAGATTAAATATTCACTTTTTCGGTTGCCTTGCGCAGCCGCTTGCCAAGCACAGCGGAGATTGCCGCTTTAACCAAATCAAGTGGAACAAACGGCAAAACTGCCGACATCAACGTCTTTTCCAAATCAAGCTTCATAGAATAACTAAGCCACAAGCTGCCCATGATATAGCAGCAAAGCAACCCCGCTACATTTGCGAAAAATGCATATTTAAAGCTTAATGAAGGGATTTTATTGAGCAGTGTGCCAATAACATAGGCCATGAGTATGTACGAAGCCAAAAATCCGCCCGTCGGGCCAAATACGCGCTGTATTCCGCCTTGAAAGCCCGAAAAAATCGGCGCACCCGCACATCCAAGCAAAATATAAACAATCTGGGAAGTCACGGCAAGCTTAGGATTGAGCACTGTTGCAGCAAGCATAACGCCTAAAATGCTAAGCGAAAACGGCACAGGCACCATGGGAATCGAAATCTGCGCAAAAACCGCAGTTATCGCCGCAAACAATCCAACTAAAGCTATTTCCCTCACAGAAAAAGCTAAAAAATTCTTGTTCAAATATACACGCCTTTCACATTTGATTCAATATACTTACGTATAAATATACTATTATTTTTCATATGTGTCAAATTCAATAGGAGAATAAAATGAAAAAGTTTCGTCTATTTGCACTAATCATGGCAACTATTATTGCAACACAAAGCTTCGTTGCATTCGCAGTAGCTTTGCCGCAGAACTCCACCTCAAAACCCACATCAATCTCTAGCACAGACAACAAGCCCGTGAATATTTTCGAAATTAAGGCCACAGACACACCAGAAGTTTACATCACAAATTTAGGTATGCCAGCATATGTGCGAGTACCTGAAACACACTTGAATTACCCCCTTATCGTCAAGGAATTGTCGGAAATCAAAGGTGTTAAGCTTTCAAAACTTGACCAAGACTCGGGAATTGACACAGGTTTTCTAGTCATTCTAGGCAAGACAAAGCTGCTTATTAATCTAAGGCCTAACAATATTATTGATGTGGACGGCGTAGCTTACGGCACAACAACTCGGCAATATGAATATCTTCGCGAGCTTGGATTGTTCTACTACGCCAATGCTCCGCAAATTATACAGTGGTTTGCCTACGCAAACGCAGCAAATATTAAAAAAATTAGCTATTCTGTAGCACCAAACATGCCTTTGATTGATATTCCAGAAGAAAACGTGAAAGTTGCCGCAAAAGAACTTCGTGAGATTAGCGGCAAAAACGGCGAAACGTTTTTTTCCAATAAAAAAGACCTAGATAACTGGCCTACTCGCCTAAAAGTTGTCTATACTTTTGAAAACGACGTTGTTTTCAATGTTTACACAAACGGCGCAATGTTCTTTGTTGAAGGCTCGGGAATGTCGTTTTCGTGCCAATATATTGGCGACTACGCCCCTTATATTGCCCGAATAAAAGAGCTTGCGCAAAAACCTGTAGGGTCAAGCTCGCCCGCGCCCGAAGAAATCAAGCCCATTAGAATAAAATAGCTTTGAGGAGTTGACAAAATGACCGAACGCACACAAAAGCGAGCACAATTTCTTATAGATGCCGCTTATGTCGCTGTTATTGCGCTTGTGGTATTTCTGGCAATAAAATATGTAACGAGTTGGGTCTTGCCGTTTATTGTGGCGTTTTGTCTGGTTGCACTCGTCCACCCGCTGATAAACAAAGTCGTAAAGTTAATGAGCATAAAGCGCGAGGTTGTCGCGATTATTGTGATTTTGCTTATTTACGCCATTGTCGGCACTCTTCTGTTTTTGTTGGTGACGCAGATTGTTTTCAGCGTAAAATATGCGCTTACGCTATTGCCGCAATATTTTGCGCAGACTATCATTCCCTCTGTGCAGGAGCTTTCAACAACGTTTAGCAAATTTATGAGCGATTTGCCCGACCAGTGGGAAGAGCAAGCCATAAACGTTCAAAAAGAAGTTGTGAGCTGGCTGCAAACTACTTTGATTAACGCATCACAAAGTGGAGTGTCGATTTTCTCAAACTTTACAAAGCATATTCCATCTTATACCATTGCAATGGCTTTCACAATAATGTTATCTTTTTTCATCAGCCTGCAATATGACAAGCTAATACAATTTTTCAAAACCCAATTGCCGCCCCGCGCTCGCAAAATGGTGCTTGATACAAGGCTGATTATCATTGACACAATAATCAAATACTTTCGCGCCGCAATAACCTTAATGACAATTACTTGCGTTGAATTTGCCATTGGACTTTTGGTACTTGGGCAAAAAAACGCCATACCAATTGCGGTTGGCATCGCGATTTTTGACGCACTCCCCTTCTTTGGCACAGGCGCAATTGTAATCCCTTGGGTATTAGTTGAACTTGTACAGGGCAACTACACCTTTGCCGTTAGCCTTGGAATTTTGTACGGTGTCGTCTCCGTTGTGAGAAGCTTGATTGAGCCAAAAATAGTCGGCGACAAGCTTGGATTAAACCCGATTGTCTCGCTTGTTGCAATATATCTTGGCTTTAAAATATTCGGTGTGCTGGGCATGATTTTCATGCCGATACTGACGCAAATAATTTTAGAGCTGCACAAAAAAGGTAGCATCAAGATTTTTCGAGAGACTATCACAAGCGACATAAAATCTGACGAAACAAAAATATTATGATGCAATTTAGTTTTATATTTTAGATGGCTATTGGGCTCACTGCTCTTGTGGCAACTGCCAAATATTGCCACTCAAGCAAAAAAAGTCGGGCACAGATAAGCTGTGTCCGACTTTTTTTGAATAACAGCCGCTTTTTCAAGAATACTATACTAGACTAATTTCTTGGAGGTGGCTATGTGAATTACAGCAAGGTCGTTTCGAAAAAGCTAGACGAAAATCTTGCAACTATGAATTATCTTTTTCACACAGACAAAAATAAGGATTTTATTTTGCGTGAATTCACCTCAAAAAATGGGCAGAAATATTTTCTTGCCTGTCTCGACGGTATGATAAATAATCAACTAGTGGGCGAGCTTATTATTCGGCCGTTGATGCTGAATACTGAGCAAAATTTGTCTGTGTTTGACACTGTGCAGACAAACTCAACAAAAGTATCCACCTTGATTGAGGACGCAACTTCCGCAATACTTGCTGGTGATACCGCTGTATTTGCGGACGGCGAAGCAAGCTGCGTAATCTGCGAGACAAAAGGCTTTGATAGACGCGGCGTGTCCACTCCTGTAACTGAAGTTGTTGTCAAAGGCTCACAGGAAAGCTTTACTGAATCAATACGGACAAACATAACTCTAATAAGAAAAATCATACGCTCAAATCATCTTTGCACAGAGTTCATTTCCGTGGGTAGCATCAACAAAAACTTGACTGGGCTTATCTATCTCGACGATATTGTCAATAAAAAGACCTTGGCGCAGGTTCGCGACCGTTTAAACGAGATTCAAGGCGACTTTATAATGGGCAGCGGCATGGTTGAGCAGCTAATTGAGGATAGGCCATTCTCGCTGTTTCCGTCAATACTTTCGACAGAACGACCAGACCGCGTGTCAAATTATCTAGCCAGCGGCAGAATCGGCATCGTAGTCGACGGCTCGCCCTTCGTAATAATTGTGCCTGTAACGCTATCCACATTGCTCGACTCTCCCGAAGGCAACACGCAGCGTTGGGTAAGCGGAACATTCTCTCGTCTCGTGCGAATGTTTGCATTTTTCTGCTCAACCATGCTGTCTGGCATGTACCTTGCAATAATAATGTTCAGCCGCGAGGAAATACCCACGCAGCTACTAAACGCAATCGTATCAGCGCGAACGGACATACCCTTCCCGTCAGTGATTGAAGTAATCCTTATGGAAATTTTCTTTGAGCTTGTGCGAGAAGGCGGCCTACGAACGCCAAATGCACTTGGTGGCGCAATCGGCATTGTGGGCGCGCTGATTCTCGGTCAATCGGCTGTTGAAGCCAATTTGGTCAGCCCTGTTACTTTGATAATCGTCGCACTTTCGGGGCTTGGCAACACTGCCCTACCAGACTACGACCTTGCTTTTGGCCTTCGCGTAATAAAGATTTTATTTATATTAATGGGCGCAGCCATGGGCTTTGTGGGAATAGCAATCGCCTTTGTTCTGGTGCTAATTAATCTTGCAAATCAAAAATCCTTCGGTGTGCCAATGCTTTCAATGCAAGCGCTAAAATGGAGCAATGGCTCGCCTGTGGTTTGGCAGTTCCCGCTTTGGAAGCAGAAGTCACGGCCGCGTGAATTGTTCCCGCAAAAACAGAATCAATACCCGCCAAAAGCTCGCAAATGGGACAATAACAGACGCGGCGACGAGGCTTGACAGATGAGGAGAATTTCGCATGAAATCTGAAAATCAAGTGACTTTTTTTGAGGGAGTCAGCCTCATAACAATAACATTTTTGTTCTATCTCTGTGACCAAACTTTGCCAGAGTTAAGCGCTTCTACAGGCAACTCTGGCTGGATTTCTCAAATTTTAAACTTCGTGATAATCTTCGGCGTATTCTCGCTATATATGGTGGTGCTGCGCCGTTTTGACGGCAAGGACTTCACTCAAATTCTGGAGGAAGTTCTCGGCAAATTTTTTGCAAAAATAATTTTTATATTGATTTTCCTGTTTCTTTTTTTAATAACCGCGCTGATGCTTTCAAAATTCGTGAGCTTGCTTAACACCTATTCGTACCCCATGGAGAAAAAAGGCGTGATGACCGCATCACTTTTGATAGCACCTGCTGTCTGCGTGTTTTATCCATTTAAGGGGCTTGCTCGCGTGGCTTCAATCTGTATGCCTATCGCAATTGCCTCAATTTATATAACCCTACTTGTTGCATATAACCAATATACGCCAACAATTCTCACGCCAATTCTCGGCTATGGAGTTATGCCGATTATCAAATCAAGCTTCAACCTTTTTTCCACATTCAATCTGTTTATAATATTCCCCCTTTTCGCAAGCCATTTTGGCACAGCTAAAGATTTAAGCAAAATCGGCAAAGCTTCAATCGGCATTGCTGGCGGCACTTTGATTTTGATGACACTGTGCTACAATATGGCCACGCCCTACAACAATTTGCAATCTAAGGCATCAGGCCTGCTTGAGCTTTCTCAAAGCAGATACATCAGCCGCTTTTTTCAGCGGTTTGAGTCACTTTTTTTGATGCTTTACATGCTTGCTCTGCTTGTAATTTTTTCAATTACATTGTATGCAATAAAAATGCTGTACACAAGAATTTTTGCATTTCCGCAGGAGCGGGAAAAAGACGTTGTTTTGCCGCTTGTCTTTGTGCTAATCTGTGCAACGCAGCTTTTCGCGTATTACTACAGAGAAACCGAAATTATACGAAAGCAGCTTAATAAGGTCAGCTTTTTGTTTTCATTTGGGCTTGTGCTAATCGTTTTAATAGTGTCGTTGTTGCGAAAAAAAGGCAAAGGTAAAGGCTTGCGCAATATCGCAATGCTTTTGCTGCCATGCCTGCTTTGCGGCGTATTCTCTGGCTGCCAGCCATATCGCGAGCCAGACGAAGAAGTCGTAACCTTGATGATAGGCTACGACAAGGGCGAGACCGAACGCTTCAAAATTACAATGAAATTCTTGATTGAAGCCGAAAAAGGTGGAAAATCGTCAGCACAAGGCGAGTCCGACTCTCAAGGTAACCCTAATGACGTTTTTACGATGGACACCGAGTCAATCGTTTCTATGGTTGATGAGCTAAACACTGTCATTGCAAAGCATATTTCGCTTGTACACACCAAGGTAATAGTTATTTCGGAGGAACTTGCTCGCGAAAACGTTGAAGATATAATTACGCCGATAAATCATTATACTGGGACTAAAAGTAATATGGCTGTAATTATTTGCAAGGACTCAGCACAGGAATATATTGAGTCCGAGGGGACTAAGCTATACACTTCGCTGCCCATGAAGCTCGAAATGCTCATGCAGCGTCAAAGAGGAACTTCGGCCTATGATGTTTTGACAGTCTCAAATTTTTACAACACTATAAGGTCAAAGTACGGCAGCGCATTGGCACTTTATTCAGGCGTTTCAGAGAAAAAGAAGAAAGAAAAAGAAGAAGCAAAGTCTGGGTCAGGCTCATCGGGTGAAGCAGACTCCGCTGGCGGAAAAAAATCCACTATGGGAATGGGTAAGGAAAATCAAAGCGCCAACCCAGGAGCAGAAACCAAGCAGCCTGAAAAAAAGGAGGAAGACATCAACACCGCCAAAAAAACTTTTAGAGAGGGCTTTTTGCCTGGAGAAATGCCGATAAAAGGCTCATTTGAAATCGAGCTAGCAGGCATGGCGGTCTTTCACGGTGTCAAAATGGTCGGTGAACTTAACACCCGCGAGACTGCCTCCTACTCCATTTTGAACAGCTCGCTGTATGATGCAAGCTACTCCGTCAAGGATTTGTACGACGAAAAATGCATAGTAGCCTTTAATGCGGATTCTCGTGGTAAAACTAAAGTCAAGACATGGTTTGACCAAAACGGTGTGCCGAACATTCACATTATAAGTGGGCTAAGGCTAAAAACGCTAATGGTGCAAAACACCGAAGTGAACTATAGCCTGCCCGAGGAAAGCAAAAAACTGCTTGCCCACGCGAAAGATGCCGTTGAAAAAGACATGATGGCACTTATTGAGAAAACCCAAAAAGAGCTTAATGTGGACGTTTTGCAGCTTGGCCGCCACGTTTCCAAGCATTTTTTGACCATTCAAGAATGGGAGCAATATAACTGGCCCGAACATTACAAAGACGCCATAATCACCGTTGACTGCGACCTTATGTTGAGCTAGGAGGCGAAAAATATGTTTATTTATAAAGCCCTTTTGCTTCTTGTTACGGCTTTGCCTGGGATACTTGGCTGCATAAAATTAATAAAAATGCCCAAAGACCAACGCTCAAAATCGTCAATCGTAGGAATGGCGCTGCTTTCAGCTGTAGTTATCGCAGCAGTGTATACAATAATTCAACTTGAACTTGTAATCTAACGAAAAAAGCTAAGGTCGCAGTAATGCGGCCTTTTTTGCGTTATTGGGCAAATTATAATTTCATTTATATTGAAACGCAAATTTCATTGACATTGAAATAATAATGTTGTATAATTATATTAGAACAAAGGTTTACTGATTGGGGGTTGAATTTATTTGAAGCAAGCCGCTTCACGGACAGTTCCGCTAGACGAATATATGTATTGGCAAGCGGACAAGCGTTTTTTGCCGCCGCATTTAAGGGCAAGCGACAACGCGCGACGTGTACTGCACTACAAGGTCGCACTGCGAAATGCGCTTGGAACTCGCATTTCCAAAACGCAGCGAGAGCATTTGTTTATGTACTACGCAAAGCGCTTGACAAAAACGCAAATCGGCGAATTTTTTGGAGTTGGCTCGTCAACGATTTGCAAATCACTAAAAGCAGCCGAAGAAAATATCCGCGAATATGTTGAGCTTTACATGCAAATTTACAGTATGCTCGAAAAGGAAAAATTCGAAGAAGAAGACGAAATATGTGGAGGACAAACGATTTATGCAGGACATAAGACTCACGCTTGAAGAATACGAAAAAAGCCGCAAACCAATTCAAAGCCGAATTCACGAACTTAACGCGATGATTTCGAAAAGACTCCCTTGCAAGGATGATTCTGGCGTGAGAGGCCTGCTAGAGCGGCGCACAACGCTTTATTCTGAGCTTTGGACAATTGAACACGGAATTCGCGAGATGCGCGATTACATATTCAACATTCAATCCGCAAGGGAGGTGAATAAAAAAGTTGGTTAACCACAGTTTCTACTTTAAAGCCTTGCTGACCTCTGTTATTACAGCAATGTCGCTTCGTTTTCACGTTATCGGCGATTTGCTCTGGCTCTTCCTTGCGGCGGTCATACTCGATTATGTTACAGGCATAGCGGCGGCCACGCTAAACAAAGAGCTTAACAGCAGAATTGGCCTGCGTGGTGTTTTAAAAAAGGTCGGCGAGTGCTTTGTTATAGCTGTTGCCCTGCTCACGGACGAGGTTGTGTCCCAATCCGCCGAGCAGCTTGGCATCACATATTCAACAGGCGGCGCAATTGCCGCAATCGTCACAATATGGCTTGTGCTAAACGAATTAATCTCCATTTTAGAGAATGTTGCGAAAATGAATGTTCCATTGCCACCATTCTTGATGTCGGCAATACGCTTGCTCAAAAAGCAGGCCGAAGCTAAAGGAGAGTCGTTAGCACCTACCAAAAGTGACGTCAATCCCTCATAACGCAAAAAAGCGAGCTGCAATCAAAGTTGCAGCTCGCTTAATATATGTAAGCTAATTTTTAAAATGAGCTATTTGTCTTTGCCAAAGCCTTTTGCAAAGCCTTCCATAACATTTTTAACTTCGTCGATATGTTCGGGTTTAAGCAAGCTCAATAGTTTTGGAGCCATCGCAACAACGTCGTCCAAGCCAAACTCGCCGTCGTCCTGCTTTTTGAAAGCACCGCCAAGTATATCCTTTGCTTTGCCGTGGTCGTCGCCCGAAACTTTTTCCAGTATAAAACTCAAAAATTCTTCTTGTTGTTCCTTTTTCATGCAAAGTCCTCATTTCGTTGTTTTGGTAATAAAATTATATCAATATCTACGCTCAAAAGCAAGCGATACTTTTCCCTACAAAAACCTACTCCAAATATATGTACTATTGAGCACGTTTGTGTTGAGCCACCACCACGCCTCGGCTGAAAGCGCAATCGCGATTCGCAAAATAAAGCCGCCAACAAGCAGCGTAATCACGCCGCCAATAATACCAACAATTCCGCCAAGCACTGAATTTATCGTGCCAATCACAGGCACATGATTCACGCCGCGAATAAGTCTTGCGATTGAGCGCATGATGTAGGCCATGATTGTAAAAATAAGCAAAAACGAAATTCCATGTAAAATTGACATTAAAGGGTCTTGTAGCGCCATGTCAATTACTTGATTTGCAAGACCATTTGCATCTGTGCCGCTAAGTGACGCGATGTCCTTGCCTTTAAAGCCTACCAAAAACCTCAAGCCAAACGGCATCGAGTGCAAAACGTCTTTGCTTGCGCTTCCAATGCCTGTAAGCATATCGTTAAAGCTTCGTGTCAAAACGTGCTCCACAGCGGTTTCGACAACGTTGTCGTATATGAAATTAGCAAGCTGTTTGTATGCATATGACGCTGCGAACGCTGCAACCACGTAAATTAAAAGCCCAACAATTGTGGAGAGAAAGCCTTTGCGAACACATGTGCGCACGCAATGAAAAAAAACGAAAACAGCAATTAAATCCCACAAAATCCAGATATACTGATGTACCAACTGCAAAAAATCACCTCGTTTTTTTTGTTTGTTGTGCCTAGCTTGACTGATTTGACGCAGATTTGCGCGTTCTCATTGCCTCGCTGCTTGACTTTTGAGTTGGCACAGCTTGTAGTTCAGTTTGCAGCAACGTGCGTATTTCATTAAGCGTCAAGTAATAAAGTCTGTTGTCAATCAAATGAATGTTGGAAATATTTTTGCCTGCGTGGGCGGATTTTTGCACAAGACTGTGATTATATACATCAATTCCATCTGCAGTCAGCGTGTACACGGTCTCCCTGCCTAACGCAATATCCTTGACCTCCGTTGGCATGATAATTGCTGCTTTTTCGCTTAAATTCGCATCAAGCAAGACAAGCTCTTGTTGTTTGCTTCCATCTTCTTGAAGCAACAGCAAGGTATTGCGCTCGCGCTTTTGCATTGCAACGACGTGTTTTCCATCAAAGGAATATGCCTTTTTTTGCTCACCAAGCGAATTTAGCAGCAAAAATTGTTTATCGGTGAGCACAGTTATCCGCTCGTCATCTTCAAAGCTTAGGTCAAGCACCATATTATCGGGTAGCGTCAACGCGACCTCGGCCTGTTCTTTTTCTTCACTGAAACGGAATGTGTAAATCTGCGACTCAAGCACGCCGCCATCGCCGCCAATGCAATTTATGGCCATCATTTCGCCGTTTGGCGAAAGCGAAACGTTCGTAACATATTCGGGAGATGACCAGCTATAAATCTCCTCGAATCGTTCGTTGTAAACAAAAACCTTTGATGCAAACTGCTTCACAGGCGAAACAAGTGCAAAATATCCTCGCTCGTTGATGTCTGCGGACAAAATCCCATACTCAACCGTGTTCGCGTAAAGCTCGCGGCTAGTTGAGTTTATCTTGAAGCCTTTGCCCCCAATTTCAAACGACAGCACCCTTGACGACGTTGGTATCGCAATTGAGTGGTCTGTCATTTTTTGTAAATTCGAAATCAGCTTGCCTTTTGGGCTATATATGTACATGCTTGTGTCGTTGAGAATGGTGAGATTTTTCCCAATATTGTCCACATCGTGGATAACGCCGCCAGGCAAATCAATGGGGAAACCTGCCCCGCCTAACGACGATGTAAAGTCGGAAAGCTTGGTCGTCACGCCCTCTTGCACCAAAATTTCGTTCGCAATAACGGCCGCGCCCACAAGCACCATTACACCGACAAGGATTAGCAGCCTTTTCAGCGTGGTTGTGCGCTGTCTGCGCTTTCTTATTTTTTCAAAATCAACAGCCTTGCCCATCAATTACCCCGTAAACTTCAATAAAAAACTTTGTTTAAATATAATCCACATGCAGGCATTGTTTTGCCTGCCATTTGGCGATTTTTCGATTCAATTATAGACTTTATGCTCCCTTTTGGCAGCTTGTCCATAGCAATAAAAACAAGGGTGCCGACCATGATTCTCACCATATTGTAGAGAAAACCGTCGCCGCTTACTGTAAAATAAACCTTGTCATTAAGCCGATTCACGCTAAATTCGGTTATTGTGCGAACAGTGTCTTCAACGTCTGAATGTGCCGACTGAAACGCTGCAAAATCGTGTGTACCAACATAATCTTGAGCCTCCACATTAAGCATATCAGCATCTAAATGATACCCATATCGGTACGCTAAATTTGGCGAAAAAGGGTCTTTTACGTTGCTGTTGTGAATTTCGTAAACATATTGCTTCCCCTTGCACGAGTACCGCGCATGAAAATCCAAGTCCACTTCCTTAGCTGCCAAAACCGCAACATCATCGGGTAAATTGCGGTTTAACGCTGCTACAAGACGCTCGCAGGCAATAGGCGACTCCATTTTAATGGACAGGCAGTACATTCGCGCATGAACGCCAGAATCTGTTCGTGAGCAGCCTTTTACGTCTGGCCGCGAAGAAATCACCTTTTCAAGCGCATCTTGAAAAACTTCGCAAACACTAAGCGCGTTTTTTTGCACTTGAAATCCGTGGTAATTTGTACCGCAAAAAGCTATTGTTATCAACAAATTTCGCATCACATCACACTCGGCAGCACTATATTAAAATAAACTATTCCAACCGCAAATATCAAAACAAAAGCAACGCCATAAACGTCGGTTATGGTTGTTTTAAGGCGGTGCAGGTGGGTCCTGCCCTCTCCTCCGTGGTAACAGCGACATTCCATCGCAAGCGCTAATTCAATGGCGCGGGAAAAAGCTGAGACAAATAGCGGTATCAAAATTGGTATCAGCGCGCGAATTCGCTGCATTAAGCCGCCAGATTCAAGGTCTGCGCCACGCGCCTTTTGCGCGGACATAATCTTGTCGGTTTCCTCAATCAAAGTGGGTATAAACCGCAAGGCAATCGTCATCATCATAGCAATTTCGTGGACAGGCACCTTGATTTTATTGAGCGGCGCAAAAAGCTGCTCAATGCCGTCAGTAAGGGAAATCGGCGAGGTTGTATACGTCAAAAGCGACGTTCCCGCAATGAGACAAATTATGCGAATAATCATCAAAACAGCCATTGTTGCGCCCTTATCCGAGATTTTGATTACCCAAAACTCGAAAATCGTCTCACCTGTGATAAACAGCATGTTCAGCACCGCTGTTAGCAGCACAATTGGTATGATTGGCTTTAGACTTTTTGCTATCATTCTGACGGGAATTTTGGACAAAGGATACACGAAAAACAGCATTGCAGCCGCAATTCCTAGCGCGGCAGGGTTTTTCGCAATGAACAACAACGCCACAAATGCAACAGTCAAAATCAGCTTCACACGCGGGTCCATGCGGTGCACAGCGGAATTTCCCGGGAAATATTGGCCGATTGTTATATCTTTGAGCATTACGCAAGCCCCCTTTTTGCGTTGACTATGCGCAAAATCTGTTCTTTTGCGTCCTCAATTGTAAAAATATCTGGTGAAATGTCAAAGCCACGTTTATTTAATCCAAGGCATATATTCGTGATTTGCGGAACGCTCAAGCCCATTTGACCAAGCTCGGCAGCTTTTCCAAACACGGCCTTCACGTCGCCATACATAAAAACTTGCGATTTGTTCATCACAAGCACTTTTTTTGCGTATTTCGCGATATCCTCCATTGAATGTGACACAAGTAGCACTGTGTTCTTCTTTTTCGCATGATACTGCCGAATTTCGTCGAGAATTCTGTCGCGGCCCCGTGGGTCAAGCCCTGCTGTCGGCTCGTCCAAAATCAAAATCTCGGGTTGCATAGCAAGCACGCCCGCAATTGCAACACGCCTTTTTTGCCCGCCCGAAAGCTCAAATGGCGACTTTTGCATTACATCGTCGAAAAGTCCAACCGCTTCGGCCGCTTCGCGAACACGTGCGTCAATTTCGTCGGCAGAAAGTCCCATATTCTTAGGTCCGAATGAAATATCCTTGTACACGGTTTCCTCAAAAAGCTGGTATTCGGGGTACTGAAACACTAGCCCAACCTTGAATCTGAACTTGCGAATTTCTTTTGGCTTCGCCCAAATATCCTCACCATCGATGAAGATTTTGCCTGTGGTCGGTCTCATAAGGCCGTTAAGATGCTGAATCAACGTCGATTTTCCAGAGCCTGTGTGACCAATCACTCCCACAAACTCGCCTTTTTCAATTTCAAGATTTATTTCGTCAATTGCAGCCTTTTGAAAGACTGTACCTTGCGAATATACATGCGACAAATTTTCCGTTTTGATTATAGCCAAAATTTTCCCCCGCTTTTCTAGGCCAATAGCTTTGAGATTTCCTCAATGCAGCGCTCGTCTGTGATTATATCCAAGGGCAAATCAATTCCCGCGTTTCTAAGCTCAAAAATCAGCTCGGTTGCATCTGGCACGTCAAGCCCGATGTCCTTTAGCTGCTCAACATGCGAAAAAACACGCTCTGGTACGTCGTCTAGAACAATCTCGCCGCTATTCATCACGACCACGCGGCCACAGCTTGCAGCTTCGTCCATAAAATGCGTGATAAGCACGACAGTTACGCCAAAATACTTGTTTAAAGCCTTTATTGTGGCCATTACTTCGCGGCGACCACGCGGGTCAAGCATGGCTGTCGGTTCGTCGAGCACGATACAGTCGGGCCGCATTGCGATTATTCCCGCGATTGCGACGCGTTGCTTTTGCCCGCCAGAAAGCTGGTGCGGCGCATGAAGCCTTAAGTCGTACATATCCACAAGCTCAAGCGATTCGTCCACGCGCTTGCGAATTTCGTCGGGAGGAACGCCAAGATTTTCAAGGGCAAAGGCCACGTCTTCTTCAACAACAGTCGCCACAATCTGATTATCTGGATTTTGGAAAACCATGCCGACATGGCTGCGAATCTCAAGCAGCTTGTCTTCCTCGCGGGTATCAATGCCTATTACGGTACAAACGCCACCTTGCGGTAACAAAATCGCATTGAAATGTTTGGCCAACGTAGATTTTCCAGAACCATTGTGACCTAACACTGCCACAAATTCTCCTTTTTTAACGGAGAAATCGACGTTTTTTAATACCTGCGTAATTGTCGCAGTAGCGTCCTGCGCAGTCTCGTTTTCGGCAGAAACCCCGTATGCAAACGATAGATTTTCGCACTTGATAATTTGTTCCATTATTGTCCCCTGTTCTCCCAAATCGATGTGCAGCCGCATGGCAGGACCAACTCTGTTGCTGTGACAGGCAAGCCGATTTCGGAGCAGTTTAACGCGCCGCCACGCTTTTTTTGAATGATTACGCCGAGAATATATTCCATAACCGAGGCTGATAACCCCGTTGTGTACGAATTTAAAAGAAAAAACAGTGCATCGTCGGAAAGAAGCTGCGCGCATAGCTCAACTAGCGGGTAAATCGCGTCCTCAAGCTTCCAAACCTCGCCGTTGGGCCCTCTTCCGTAGGACGGCGGGTCCATGATAATGCCGTCATACCTACTGCCTCGGCGAAGTTCACGCTCAACAAATTTTTTGCAGTCGTCCACAATCCATCGAATGGGCTTGTCAGCAAGTCCGCTTAAAGCGGCATTGTCACGCGCCCATGTTACCATGCCCTTTGAGGCGTCAACATGGCATACGCTTGCACCCGCGGCGGCGCAAGCAAGTGTTGCACCGCCAGTATAAGCAAATAGATTTAGTACATTCACAGGCCGTTTTGCAGCCATAATCTTGTCTCTAAAAAAATCCCAGTTCACAGCCTGTTCGGGGAAAAGGCCTGTGTGCTTGAAGCTCGTTGGGCGAATGTGGAACTTCAAATCCTTGTAGCTTACGCGCCACTCGGCTTTTTCGATTTTAGGGTTATCCCAAAAACCTCCGCCAGTCTCACTGCGGATATAATGAGCCTCAGCAGTTTGCCATTTTGCAGATTTTTCTGTGTTCCATATGACCTGCGGGTCTGGGCGAATTAAGACATGGTTGCCCCAGCGTTCAAGTTTTTCGCCGCTTGAAGCGTCAAGTAATTCAAATTCCTGCCATTCGTTTGCAATCCTCATTATCGGATAAACTCTCCTCAAGCTGCTCTACAAGCCTGTTTAGCAGCTCTTCTATTACTTTAATGTCGCTGCCTTCAAGCATAACGCGAATCAACGGCTCTGTGCCCGAAGCGCGAACAAGCACGCGCCCGTCGTTGCCAAGCTCTTTTTGCGCGTCTTCAATCATTTTTATTGCGACTTCGTCGGTTTTTAGCTTGGTTTTCATCACGTGGTCGGCGTGAATATTTTTCTGCACCTGCGGGTATGTTTTCATCACAGAAGCAAGCTCCGAAAGCTTTTTGTCGGATTTTTTCAGTATTGACAAAAGCTGAATCGCCGAAAGCTGGCCGTCACCTGTTGTCATAAAGTCGCTGAAAATCATGTGTCCGCTTTGCTCGCCGCCTAGATTAAATCCCTTTTTGCGCATTGTTTCAAGGACATATCGGTCTCCGACTTTTGTTTTTTCAACGTTAATGCCGCTTTCCTCACCGAATTTAAAAAGCCCCATATTGCTCATAACTGTCGCAACAACGGTGTTATTTTTCAATGTGCCTCGCGCTTTCATATCGGTTGAAAAAATCGCCATGCACACGTCGCCATCAATAACATTTCCCTTTTCGTCAACGGCT
>JAVBKH010000226.1:0-6727 GCA_031554155.1 Oscillospiraceae bacterium | reverse complement strand
AGGCGGCTTTGCCTTTGTTCTAAAGTCGAGCCTTGCAACCTCGCCAACTACTATTATTGCAGGGGATAAAATCGCATTAGCTTCAACCAAATCTGCAAGTTCTGATATATTGCAACGAAAAACGCGAGAGATTGTGCTTGTTCCATTTTCTATTACTGCCGCCGCGCGATTGTCTGGGACATTGTGGTGCATCAAGCCATCGCAAATGAATCTTGCATTTTCAAGCCCCATCAAAAAAACAAGCGTTCCTGTATTTGAAAGCTTGCCAAGGGACGCAAAGTCGAGTTGCGGCGGCAGATTGTTTTCTCTGTGCGCAGTTATAACGTGGAAGGACGTGGCCACTCCGCGATGGGTGACTGGTATTCCCGCGTAGGTTAACGCCGCAATCGCGCTAGTTATTCCAGGCACAACTTCCGTTTCAATTCCACGTTGTTGTAGGAATTCAAGCTCCTCGCCGCCTCGACCAAACACGAAGGGGTCGCCGCCTTTTAGCCGCACAACGTGCTTACCCTGCACTGCCTTTTCGTATAGTAGCGCGTTTATTTCTGCTTGGGGCATAGTGTGGTTGCTGCTTGCCTTGCCCACTGAAATTAGCTCGCAGCTTTCATTTACATTGAGCAGTAAATTCGAGTTCACGAGCCTGTCGTAAAGCACGCAATCAGCATCGCGCAGAGAAACCAGCCCTTTTTCCGTGATAAGCCCCGCGTCGTGAGGGCCAGCGCCAACGAGTGTTACTTTTCCAGCTTTCATTTTTGGCGTCCTTTCAGCTCTTCGGCAAGCCTAATACCAAGGGATTCTGCGTCCTTAGCGTCGCCGCAAATGGAGCCTGTGTACATCTGCTCTGTATCTGTTGGAACATACAAACCTTGCAAATTTATGTCTGTACCGACCAGGGTTGCATATGCGGCGCACGGCGAAAAGCAGCCACCGCCAAGAGCCTTGATAAAAGCCCTTTCAGCAAGAGAAATTATTTTGGACGTTTCGCTGTGAAAGCCCTGCAAATAATCGTAGTTTTCTCCCGCTCTGCCCTGTACCGCCAAAATCCCCTGCGATGCCGCGGGGAGCATTTCATCAACGGAGAAAACTCTGCTTATTCTATGTTGCAACGATAATCTGTTGAGACCTGCCCCAGCGAGAGCTAGCGCGCTAAATTCGCCTTCGTCAAGCTTGCGAAGTCTGGTCAAAACATTGCCGCGCACAGGTTTTATTTCTATATTAGGCATGATTTTTTGTAGCTGCAAGCGTCTTCTCGCGCTTGAACTGCCGATTGGCATGTCGGATTTTTCATCGCCTAGCACAAGAATATCTCGTGGGTCTTCGCGCTCGGATAGCGCAACTATCGGAAGATTTGGGTCTTCATCAATGGGCATGTCTTTGTAGCTGTGTACGCAAAGGTCTATTTGGCCGCCAAGCAAAGCAAGCTCAAGTTCTTTGACAAACAATCCCTTGCCGCCAACTTTATCAAGGCTTTTGTCTAAAATTTTATCCCCCGTTGTAACCATTGTCACCAAAACAGGCTCGATTTCTGGTGAATATAGCTTTATTGCGTCCATTACAATTTTAGCCTGTGCCACAGCCAGTGCGCTTTCTCGGCTGCCAACCTTAACTATTTTCTTCATTGGCCAAATCCTTTCTTATTCGCTCTATTGCGGCCTTTACGTGGCTATGCTCGCCAGATTCCGACACCATGCCCACAACAAAGTCTCCACCAATCGCAACTGCGGGGAACCAAAAAGTCCCGTCGTCCTTATTGTCCGCAACGCTGCACAAAATCTTTTTGTCCAAGGCTTCGGCTGCAATGGCTTTGTTTGCAGCCTTGTCGTTTGTTGCAGCAAGCGCCACTTGTGCGCCATGCAAATCGCCGTCGGAGTAAGCCCGATTTAACCAGATTACACAGCTTTGACTAGCCAGAGTAGCAAGCTCGTCGCTGATTTTAGGCGAGATAACGGTAATCTCTGCACCAAAATCCAATAGAACCTTGATGCGACGTGTCGCTATTTTTCCGCCCCCTACCACCGTGGCCTTGACTTTTATCATGTCTAAGAATAAAGGGAAGTGCTTTAATTGAGGTTTTATTTTTTGCGGCAAATAACACTTGGCTAAAAGTGATTTTGCCTGTGAAATTGACATTCCTTGCTCTACAGTTGGCCGCTCAATCACAACGCTTGGTATTCCAAGCGTTGCCGCGGCTTCAAGCTTGGCAGAAAAGCCACCCTCATCACCAGAGTCCTTTGTCACGAGATATCTCGCGTCAATCTGCTTTAAAAGTGCAAGGTTTAATTCCTGCGTAAAAACGCCCTGCATTGCTATAATATTGGCTTGCTTAAAACCCATTTGAACACAGCTTTCAATCTGCAAAGCGACTGGCAACATGCGCACAAATATTCGGCTCTTAAAGCTTGGGAATTTTGTGTAGGCTGCAAGCTCTTTGCTGCCGATTGCCAGTAAAATATTGCCTGTAGTCTCCCGCAAAAAATCCACTGCTTGCTCGTGACTGCTAACGCTGACAACCTCGCCGACGCGCTTGCTGCTTGAGCTACGCAATACTCGCAAATATTCCACGCCACAAAGCTCACACGTGGCCTTGATATTTTCCGTCACCAACTGTGCATACGGGTGTGTTGCGTCAATTACTAAGCAGCTTTTTGCAACATAATCTTGCATTTGATTAGCGTCAAGTCTGCCTGTCAACACATGTTCCGTTGGTATATTCGCCGATTGTTCCTGTCCCGATTCTGTTGCGACGAAAAGCGTGAAGTTAATACCTTTTTGCAGCATAAATTCGGCCAACAGTCGTCCTTCGGTTGTACCGCCAAACAATAAAATTGATTTGTTCATCGCGTCACCAAGGCCTTTTTGAACGAAAGCCAACTATAGAATTTGTCGATATAAGTCTCAATAATCTCCCTAACCTCTGGTATTTCCGATATATTGGACGAGTTGCCTAGCGTGTCCACGTTAAAAAGCATAGTAATTTCGCCAATTTTGGGGTCGATATCTCTAGGGACTGCCAAATCCACAAATATTGCGGGGATTTTTGCAAGGCCCTGTATGTCCTCATATTTTATAGTAAAATGCGGACTTGTTGTGGCACTTAGCACAATATCGCAGTCGTCCATATACTCGACGCGCTTGCTGTACGGTATGGTCTTGCAGCCTTGAGGAATTTGCACAGGCTTGTACTTGTATTCGCGCAAAGTCATCGTCACATCTGCGCCTTTTTGTTCAAGCAATTGGGCGGTCAATCGTCCGATTACGCCGTTGCCAATAACCAAAGACTTACAAGATTTTAGCGTTGTAAGTTCCTGCTCCAACCGCCAAATTGCGGCCTCCGCGTGAGTTGCATTTTTCTGCCCAAGGGTGGTATCGGTTCTAATTCGCTTACCCGCTGTTATTGCGGTTCTAAAGAGAGTTTCCAGCACTGAATCGGTGGCGCTTGCTTTTCTAGCTTCGTATAACATAACGCCTAGCTGCGTAATAATTTGTCCGTCACCTAAAATCTGTGAATGCAGCCCTGCCGCAGTTTCAAAAAGATAATTCACGCAGTCAAGCTCTAATCTTGTTTCGAAGCAAGCTTCGTTAAGCTCAAGCCCCAAGGCGTCACACAATATTGAATCAGGGCTTAAAACCGAATCTTGTGAGCTTATGTAAACTTCTGTGCGGTTGCATGTAGAGATAAGCACACACCCGTCGAATGCGTGTTCATCTCGAATTTTTTTAGCCAGTGCGCCGATATGGCTTTCCATAATCGCGCATTTTTCGCGTACATCAAGGCTTGTGGTTTGGTAGTTAATCCCGCTCATTGTATGCACTAAATCCGCCCCTTTTATACATATATAAAAACGCCCCAGTCATCGGACTGAGGCGTTAAATGGCAAATTGTCAGAGTATAAGCTTGACAACAAAGACCACACTTCATATCCTGTGAAGCTGTTCGGGTCAATTATCGGCAGGTCTTCCGACTCACACATCATCGCTTGTTTTCGCCTTCCCGAGTGTTAACCCAGTGGCTCGTTATTCTTAACAATGAAAACAAACTCCGTGATTACGGCAGCAGGACTGTTTGAGATTCTCACTCAATTCTCTTTTAATGCGCAAGGCTTAGTTGCGCAAACCAATAAACAACATTTTATTTTATTCCATGCTATCACAAGCTATTTGTATTGTCAATAGAAACAGGATTGTTGAAGGTGCGACCTGCATAGTCATTCTGAAAATTGCGATGTGGCTACATATTTTTATGTTTGGCATGGGACGCGGAATGAGAGAATTATTTATACATTATATCTTTTTTATTGCTACGCGCTAACTATCCACAATTTCGCTATACACCGTGAAAAACTTTCCGCCTTTGACGCAAATCGCATAGCCACGCACACGCCAACTTTTGCCTTGGACATTTTTCTTGTTGACGATATATGTTCCGTTTCGTGCCTTATCAATTGACTTCGCGGTGGTAATTCCTGCTGTGTTCAGTGTGAAATCACCAGTATTGTCATATAACATAAGGCCATGCTCGATGATGATGCAATCGGGGGCAATACTGCGCTGAATAACAAAGGAGCGAGCATCTCCACTTGCTTTTACATTTGCTACTTTCAGTATAGCTTCTTTTTCTAAGGCGGTCGCCTCTGGCACATAAATAGCGGTTAATGATATGTCTTTGATTAAGGAGAAAGTGTACGTGCTATCAAAGCTTACCTTTTGGCCAGCGCTCTCCCAATGCGAAAACTTTGTTCCTGCGGCGGGGGAGTCGGCTTTAACTGTCACCAGCGACAACTCAACATTTTCAGCAGTCGGCGTTGTTCCACCTTGTACTGTTACGGTGTAAGTCTTAAGGTTTTGCTTGTAGACTGGTCTCACGGTGAAGCTTTCGTGAGAATTTTTCATATCATCTACACTGGTATCCCACTTCAAAAAGGTAAATCCGTAACGTTGTGGGGTTTCTGGTGGCGTAATGGGGTCGCCAACCTGCATGTATTGCCGTTGCAGAACACTTCCATTGTAGTTGTGATATTCCACAGTGTGCATGATAACGGCTTGTTGCGTGTAGACTGCGGTAATATCTGTGTCGCTGACTAATGTCAATTTGTAGGTTGCGTCATTGGAAACAGCGCGATTGTTGCCGTCTTGCCAGTAGGCAAAGGTGTAGTCACCAACAGATGCAGCAGCAAGCGAAAAGCTAGTGCCAAAAAGATAGCTCGACGATTCACCCGTGGTTACCACGCCGTCTTTTGACAAAAGGCCGTCACCATTTTTGCTTAACTTAAATTTTATAAAATGTCCCACTTCGTAATAATTTTTACCCTCTACCGTTATTGCTTTTGCACTTAACGGTGCGGAAACATATGCCGATGGGTCTGCGGTAAAATACCCTGCGGTAATTTTGAGACTGCCGCCAGGCGCAACCGTCAAAGAGCCGTCGTAACGGCCGCCGTCAATTGTGACGGTTGATGCGGCTGAAATACCAAGATTGCCGACCACGACCAAGTTATTCAAGGCAAGCTGTCCGCCTGTCACATTGAACACGGTACATTCCACTGTTCCGTTTGTCACGGTGCCTTTGCCAAAAGCTATGTTTATAGCGCTTGTGCCGCTATATGTATTGGAATTGAAGTTGAGTGTCGCACCAGTCAGGCCTAATTGATTAATGTTAACAGGGGAGCTGCCAAAGGAGAAATTGCGCATTAGGCGGATTTCGTCGCCGTTTTTGGCTGCTGCTGCTGCATCTTCAAGCAAATCGTAAACAGTGCCGCCAATAGTGGCAACGTCGCTGCTAACTTTAAGCATGGCAGTATAGCTCTTGTCGCTTGTGGCGGTAAATGAGTAGCTTAGGCTTGTAGAAACATCGCTGCTGCCGTCGTTCCAAGCAACAAAGCGGTAGCCATTTTCTGGCGTGATTATAAGGGTCACGGTTTCGCCCTTGGCGTAATAGCCGCTAGGGGTAATATTGCCGTTGCCGCCGCTTATTGCTGTTGTGATGTGCACAACTGTGTTCGCCAAAAAGGCTTGCAGATTTGAAATTCCACCAGTTGTAGATTCCAACTGGGCATAAATCGTAGCGTCAGTTTGGATTTTATTTGAAATTGTCGCAAAAAGTTGAGTTAATTGGCTAGTCAACGACGATTTTGTCTCTGTGGAGTAGTCCGCAGATGCGGCAATATTGCTCAAAACCGTGTCGCGCTGCGTGCTTGCTAAATTCACTAGCGTTGCTGTGAGATTTTCGCCGCCGCCATTGCCAACAGCGATATTAACACCGTTTAGCTTTTTATCTGCTCCAAAATGCTGCAAGGTCGTAATTGTGCCGTACTCGCCGCTGACAACTCTGTCAGCAGTTGCAAGCTTAACAGAGCTTGCAACGCCTGCCGTAATCGTTGTGTCGTTTACAAGGTACACCGTCGCGTCAAAGGACTTTCCAATATCTGCCACTGCGGCTTCAATTGTTGTGTAGCCTAGCAAAAATTCGTTGTCTATGGCAGAACCACGGAGAACGGCTTTAATTCCCGCACTGCTTGCCACATCAAGTGTGGTGCTGTTTTTAGCAATAGTAAGGCCGCTGTTTGTCAGCTTAACGCGACCATATGAAGCTATCGCGCCTGTTCCTGAAACAATTGCTCCTGTGGTGGAGATAGCGGTCAAGACCATATATTTGCCGCTTGCCATTGGTGAGGTGAGGTTTACTGTTTTACCGCTTGACACTAAAATGTCGCCTGTAATGTCGTAGTCC
>JAVBKH010000253.1:0-3152 GCA_031554155.1 Oscillospiraceae bacterium | reverse complement strand
TTTGGTGTACGTGCTGTATCTGGTACTTCAGCTATAATTATATCAGGAGTAAGATTCAATGTCTCACACACCATTTGTGTTGTTATTGTCGCAATTCCTTGGCCTATGCAAGCTGCGCTTGTCCTTATGTGAACCTTGCCGTCCTCCACTGACACGATGCTTCGGCCAGTGTCTGGTATGCCAACTCCAAGCCCTGCATTTTTAAAGCAAGTCGCTATACCCGCATAGGGAGCGGACTCGTAGATTTCTTTGACCGCAAGCAAGCATTCTTCTAGCGCAGTTGACGGGTCGGCAGGTTGGCCATTGGGCAAGATTTGCCCTGGTCTAATTGCGTTTCTATAGCGAATTTCCCACGGAGAAATGCCCACCATCTCGGCCAATTTGTTGAGATTGCTCTCAAACGCAAATGCTGATTGCGTCACGCCAAATCCTCGAAATGCGCCGCCAGGGGGGTTGTTTGTGTACACTGCCTTGCCAATAATATCAATGTTTTGGAAGTTATAAGGCCCACCTGCGTGAGTACAAGCACGCTGCAAAACAGGGCCGCCAAGAGACGCATACGCACCAGTGTCCGAAATAAGTTCGGCGCGAAGGGCAAGCAAGTTGCCGTCCTTGTCGCAGCACGTGGTGAAATCCATCTCCATTGCGTGGCGTTTGGGGTGTATGTTTATGCTTTCTTGACGCGAAAATTTCACCTTGACAGGTCGCTTTACAATCCATGCAGCAAGGGCTGCGTGATGCTGAACGCTCATGTCCTCTTTGCCGCCAAATCCGCCGCCAACTAGCTTGGACTGCACATGAATTTTCTCGTTGGGAACGCCAAGCAAGCCCGCAATTTCGCGCTGCTCGTCGTAAATGCTCTGCGAGCCTGTGTAAAGCAAAAGCCCGTCGTCACCCTCTGGCATTGCAATCGCGCATTCTGGCTCCATGCAAGCGTGTTCAGTGAAAGGCACAGAATAGTGCTGCGTCACGATGTGGGCAGCTTCCTTGAGAGCCTTGTCAACGTCTCCGCGCTTTAGAATTTCCTGCTTTAACAGGTTGCCGCTTTGATGAATCAACGGTGCGCCTTCGGCAAGCGCTTCTTTTGGCGAGGTCATGGGCTTTAGTTCCTCGTAATCAACCTCGACCAAGGCTAAAACCTCGTCCAAGGATTCTTTCGTTTCAGTCACAACTAGCGCGACGGAATCGCCGATATACCGCGTAATGTGGCCAACGGGAATTATTGCGTCCCAATCCTTGACCAGATGACCAACTTTGTTGACCCCTGGCACGTCGGCCGCGGTGATAACCCGAATGCATTTGGGGTGGGCTTCGGCCTTGTCGCTTCTAATTGCAAGCACCTTGGCTCTTGGATATGTTGTGCGCAAAGCCTTTGCGTAAACCATTCCGTCGACAACAACGTCGTCAGTGTATATGCCTGTGCCTAGTGTCTTTGGTACAGCATCTACACGAATAAAATCTTCGCCAATTTTGCCTGTGAAGACTTCCTCTGGGATTGGCTTGTCTTCGCGGAAAAACTCGGCAGCTTTGAGTATAGCTTCTTCAATTTTGACGTATCCTGTGCATCGGCAAATGTTGCCGCGAATAGCTTTTTTCACTTCCACAGGCGTGGGCGAGGGGTTTACATCAAGCAGCGCTTTTGAGCACATGACCATGCCAGGTATGCAAAAACCGCATTGTACTGCGCCTGTTTTTGCAAAACAATATCCGTACACGTCCTTTTCACGCTGGGACAACCCTTCGGTCGTGACGACCGATTTTCCCTCAAGCTTTGAAAGTATCGGCAAGCAAGCGCGCTGTGCTTTGCCGTCGACAATGACTGTGCAAGTGCCGCAGCCGCCCTCGGCACAGCCGTCTTTTACCGAAGTCAACCGCAATTCGTCGCGCAAATATGTAAGCAGCTTGCGTGAGTCGTCATCTGCCGTTACGGGCTTGCCGTTTACTGTAAATTTCACCATACTCGCCCCTCCATTTAGTCATATTTTCGCATAATCATCGGGATTATCAATATCCATGAATGCGCGTGAATTAGCAAACCTTACGGTTTTAACGCAGTCTTTGTGCGCTTGAATTACGCCGCGTCCTCCCTTGTCGCCGCTTACATTGAGAAGCTCTTGCCGCAGGCTTTTCGGGAATATTACAGGGTTTGCGGGGTTGTCGTCGACAATTGGCAAAATTATTTTGTTCGGCTCAACCTCTGCAATAATTTCACGGACTGTGGCTTCACTTAATAGCGGCATGTCCGCGAGAAAAAACATATAGTAATCGCATGTTGCAAGGCCTACCCCAAGCTTTAAGCTCGAGCTTAGGCCATTTTCTGCGCAATCGTTGTAGGCTGTGACAAATCCGCTTGGAATTTGCACTGCCTCTTCGGTTTTTCTTGTTGTTATAAGGATTTTTTGCACAAACCCAAGCTTGTCAATTAGTTCGAGAGTGTGTTCAAGAAGCGGCCTGCCGTTTAGCTCAAGCAACAGCTTGTTGCAGCCCATTCTGCGTGATAACCCCGCCGCGAGAACTATTGCTGAAATTTTCTCAACGCTCATTTTACGCCCAAATCTGGCAGATGCCGTTTGATAAAGCGACCTGCTCCATTTTTGCCCACGAATTCGCCGTTTTTGGCCACTACTTCGCCACGCGCGACCGTGAGAATGGGCATGCCTGTAATCTCGAAGCCCTCGTATGGCGTATAGTCGCAGTTTTCGTGCAGCATTGATTTTGTTAGCGTGATTTTGTTTTCGGTGTCCAGCAACACAAAGTCGGCGTCACTGCCCACTTTGATGACACCCTTTTGCGGATACAAGCCGAATAGCTTTGCAGGCCTAGTTGAGCATAGCTCGGCCATTTGCTCGATTGTTATGCGCTTTTTCTCCACGCCCTCCGAGTAGACGAGCATCAAGCGCGCTTCCACCCCTGGTGCGCCGTTTGGTGTTTTTGTAAAATCGTCCTTGCCCAATTGTTTTTCTTTGTTATAAAAGAACGGGCAATGGTCGGTGGCAATGGTTTCAATATCGCTATTTTTAATTGCTTTCCACAGCGCTTCGTTGTCGCTTTTTTGCCGCAATGGTGGGCTTATTATGTATTTTAGCGCGTCTGCCTGCAAATAGCGGCTTTCGTCAAGCAAAAGATACTGGGGGCAAGTCTCTGCAAAAAGT
>JAVBKH010000221.1:0-6029 GCA_031554155.1 Oscillospiraceae bacterium | reverse complement strand
TTCATGATTTGCGCCACTCATGTGCCAGCTTGCTGCTCAAGAACGGCATTAGTATGAAATCAATCCAAGAATGGTTGGGACATAGCAACTTTTCAACGACAGCCAATTTGTATGCGCATTTGGAATATGAATCCAAGCTTGAAGCTGCAAAAACCATAGGCGATAAGCTGTCAAATGCCTTTGGAAATCCGACAGTGGCTAAACCCGCATAACCATCAGCAAAACAAGCTGTAGTAAAAGAAAATGGGTAAAATTAAAAGAAAAAAGTTAAGAGATTTTTAGAGCTACACGAAACATGTTCACTCTAAAAACCTCTTAACTAAAGGAAAAATTGTGGTGCCGCTAACCAGACTTGAACTGGTACGGAATTTCTTCCGAAGGATTTTAAGTCCTTTGTGTCTGCCGATTCCACCATAGCGGCTAATATTCAAAAGAGAAAAACGAAATATTCTCTGTCTGGACAATTAAAAGAAAAAATAAAAGAAACGACTAAAATTTGCAGGCTGCAATATCGCAAAAAACGCTTTAAACATAGGATTCAATGCACATCTTCTGCTTAATATGGAACGGGATTTTAAGTCCCTTGTGTCTGCCGATTCCACCACAGCGGCATAAACGGCGTTGCTTTAACATTATATTATAAAACTGGATTTGCGTCAAGCGGTGTGCAATAATTTTTTAATGAATAATTATACTTAATTAAGAATATTTTATCACAAAACTATTGCTTTTTTGGGACGCTCGTGTATAATAGTAGTATCAAGATACATCTAAAACGTAAAAGGGGACTACATACATGAAAAAATTTGGTCTATTATTAATTGCTGCTCTTGTCGTGTCACTTGTGCTAGCAGGCTGCGGTGGCGGCTCAAGCACCTTGATTATGGCTACAGAAGCGGGATTTGCGCCCTATGAATACTTGGACGGAGACAAAGTTGTCGGCATCGACCCTGACATTGCAGCAGAGATTGCAAAAGAAATGGGCAAGACGCTCAAAATCCAAAATATGGACTTTGACTCGATTCCTAACGCAGTTGCGGCTGGCAAAGCCGACTTTGGCGCGGCAGGCATGTCAATTACACCAGAACGCGCGGAAGTTGTTGATTTCACAATTGAGTATGCTACATCTAAGCAGGTTATAATCGTACTCAAGGATAGCGGAATCAAAACTGCCGAAGACTTGACTGGCAAGACAGTTGCTGTTCAAGAGGGAACTGTTGCAGACCTTGCCACTGCCGATTTTATCAAGGACGTGCAGATTTTGCCGAGCAAAAAATATTTTGAAGCTGTCAGCAATTTGACCACAGGCAAAGCCCAAGCAATTGTTCTCGATGTTCTGCCTGCTCAAGAAATTATCAAAACGGCCGATAACCTCGTTATTCTTGACGGCGAGCTCTTCACAGACCGTTATGCATTCTGTGTCAAAAAAGGAAATACGAAGCTGCTTGAAACTATTAACAAGGTTATGCAGCGCTTGATTGATGAAGGCAAAATTGACGAATACACCATGAAACATCTAGGCCAATAAAATTAAATATTTTCGCCGTCCTTGATTTAATTAAGGACGGCGTATATCAGTTAGATGGGGTTTGCATATGCAATTTTTTTCAACCGTCGGGGAAAGTCTCTACAAAACTTTAATCGTAGATGATAGGTGGAAGTTCTACGTCACTGGTATTGGCCACACTTTGATGATGGCCGCAATTGCGTGCGTCATTGGTATCGTTATTGGCCTTGTTATCGCAATTGTCAAGGTTACATATTCCACAAGCGGCAAGCTTCGCGTGCTCAACTGGTTTTGCAACCTCTACACCACAGTCATTCGCGGCACGCCTGTTCTTGTGCAGCTCTTGATTATCTACTATATCGTGTTTTCGTGGGCACCGTTTGAAATGGCCGTATATATTGCGTCGGTGGCATTCGGCTTGAACTCGGGCGCGTATGTCTCCGAGATTGTGCGCGCGGGAATCATGTCAATTGACAAAGGGCAAACCGAAGCAGGCCGCTCCCTTGGACTTAATCAGCGCCAAACAATGCGGCTGATTGTGCTGCCGCAGGCCGTAAAAAACATTTTGCCCGCTCTTTTCAACGAATTTATTTCCCTTTTGAAAGAAACCTCCGTTGCAGGCTGGATTTCCGTCGTAGACGTGACACGTGCAGGCGACTTGATTCGCACACGCGTGTGGACGTATTCGCCGCTGCTAATTTCCGCGGCAATTTATTTGACGCTTGTGCTTGGGTTAACGCAAGTGCAGCAGATTATTGAAAGGAGGCTGACGGCAGGTGATAAGCGTTAAAAAGCTATGCAAATTTTTTGGCGATAACAATGTTTTAAACGACATTGACGAGGAAATTGCACAGGGTGAAAAGGTTGTTATCGTCGGGCCTTCTGGCTCTGGCAAATCCACCTTTTTGCGTTGCCTCAACTTGCTTGAAGCTCCAACTTCTGGCCAAATTTTCTTTGAGGGACTTGACATCACCGACTCCGCCAACGACATCAACCGTTTGCGGCAAAAAATGGGCATGGTGTTTCAGCAGTTCAATCTTTTCCCCCATTTAACTGTGCTAAAAAACGTCACACTTGCGCCCGTTACTCTTGGACTTATGACCGAAGCCGAAGCGCAAAAAAACGGCATCGCACTGCTTGAAAGAATTGGGCTTGCCGACAAAGCTGACCAATACCCTCGAAAACTTTCTGGCGGGCAGCAACAACGTGTGGCCATAATTCGCGCACTTGCTATGAATCCCGATGTTATGCTGTTCGACGAGCCTACCTCCGCTCTCGACCCCGAAATGGTGGGCGAGGTGCTTGAGGTTATGAAAGAGCTTGCGCGTGACGGCATGACGATGGTTGTGGTCACCCACGAAATGGGCTTTGCTCGCGAGGTCGCGACCCGTGTTCTGTTCATGGACGGCGGCAGAATCCTTGAGCAAGCGCCGCCAAAGGAATTTTTCTCAAACCCACAAAACCCAAGATTGCGGGAGTTTCTCGCAAAAGTGCTGTAGTTAAATTTTTAATAAAAACGTGGCCCATCGCTAATTTTAAAGGTTTGCGATGGGCCACTTTTTGTGAATTTGCCTAGACCACGCAGGCGTCGCCTACGACCTTGGTTGGCGTAATACGCACGATTTTCTTGTGCATGTTTTCGTCCGAGTACATCAGCACAGGCGTGTAATTCAAGCTGTAGCCTTGCCAAAATCCTTCGGCAGTTCTGCTATTTTCAAACAATACACTGGTGGGCAGCCCAATTTGCGTATGAAGGAACTGCGCTCGCGTTTCGGTTAGTGCTGCAATTATTTTTTTGCTTCGCTCGTTTTTTACAGTAGTAGAGATTTGGTCGGGAAAACTTGCGGCAGACGTGCCTTTCCTCTGTGAATACGCAAAAACATGGGCTTTGGCAAGCCCTATTTTCTTGCAAAATTCCAGAGACTGTGCAAACTCGTCGTCGGTTTCACCAGGAAAGCCGACCATAACATCAGTGGTGATGGCGCAATTTTCAAAGGCAGCCCGCAGGTCGCCCACAATTCGGCTGTATTCTGCGGTGTCGTAGTGGCGGCGCATACGCGCAAGCGTTGCATCACAGCCGCTTTGCAGCGACAAATGAAACTGCGGGCAAAGCTTTTTCAAGCTCGACATTGCAGAAATGTCCTCACGGGTGAGCAGCTCTGGCTCAAGGGAGCTTAATCTCACGCGCTCAATTCCATCGACAGAACATGCGAGCTTAACAGCGTCAAGCAAGCGCAGGCCCAAGTCCTGACCGTAGCAGCTTAGGTTTATTCCCGCAAAAACCACCTCTGTGCAGCCCTCTGTCGCCAAAGCTTCAAGCTCTTGCTTAATCTCGTCAAGCGGCTTTGAGCGCACAGGCCCACGAGCTGTTGGAATTATGCAGTAAGCACAAAATCGGCGGCAACCGTCCTCAATTTTCATGAACGCACGCGTCCTAGAAGATGACTTGACGGCTTGAGAAGTTGATGCGCTATCGAGCTTCTCGAACTTTTCGTCAACGGTGTGTTCAGCAATATCAATGACTCGCTCGCCGCCGTTAAGCCTATCCATTACAGCCCCAAGCAGTTTGCCGCGATTTTTTGCGCCCATGATAATGTCTGCCTCTGGTATTTCGCTTGCAACGTCGGGGTACGCTTGCGGAAAGCACCCAGTCAAACAAATGACGGCCTCGGGATAATTTCTTCGCATTTTGCGTAGAGTTTGCAGGCTTTTTTTATCCCCGCTTGATGTGACGGTGCAGGAATTTACGACGTAAACTTCGGCTTCGTCTGAGGCATCAACTATTTTAAATCCCGCTGCTGCAAACTGCTGCTCTAGCGCAGCAGTCTCGTATTGGTTTACTTTGCAGCCAAGGGTAAAAAATCCAATTCTAAGCAACTGTAACAATCCTTTCAAAATTCAACCAGTAAATTCAACAAATATATTTAATTTAGTTGTGCAATTCTCACAAATAATTTCGTGTGCTTTTCGCCAATGTGTGCGACCGACTAATATTATAATATTTTTTGGGAATAATTACAATTGTTGGTTGACTAAAACGCAACATACTGGTATATTGATAATGTGGAATATAACAAATAACAAGCAGGAGGAAATTTTAATGAAAACAGTAAACGTATTGCTTGGTACCATAAATGACGTAAAGGACTTCGTTAACATCGTTACGAAATACGATTTTGACGTTGACCTTGTTTCTGGCAGATATGCTGTAGACGCAAAATCAATTATGGGTATCTTCAGCCTTGACCTTTCCAAGCCAATCAAGATTGACGTTCATTCCGAAGATGCAGGCGAGTTCCTTGCAGAAATCAAAAAGTTCCAAGTAGAATAGTTGCTACAATATAAATCCCCTCGCTTTATGCGGGGGGATTTTTTGTTAGCCTTTTCGGTTAATGGCGGCGTTTTCCGCGCCAGAAAGCTTCATTTCTACCCATCTATCCTTGCTCAAGAGAACCTGTCGTGGCTTGCTGCCCTCAAACGGCCCTACTATTCCGCGTTCCTCAAGTTGGTCTATGATTCTCGCGGCGCGGGCGTAGCCTAGCTTCAAACGGCGCTGTAGCTGCGATGTTGATGCCATTCCAGACTCCACCACGCACTCAATTGCCTGTGGTAACATCTCGTCGTCATCGTCGAAGCCGCCTCCGCTGTCTTTTGCAGCAGATTTGTCTGGCACAACATGTCGGTCAATTTCTTCCACAATATTTTGGTCGTATACAGAGGTTTCGGTTGACTTAATGAATTCAACCACGCTCTCGACTTCGGTATCTGTTACGAAGCAGCCTTGAACACGCTGCGGCTTTGCTGCGCCAACTGGGTAAAACAGCATGTCGCCACGGCCTAGCAGCTTTTCTGCGCCGCCCATGTCGAGAATAGTGCGGCTGTCCACCATTGAAGATACCGCAAATGCAATTCGAGATGGAATATTTGCTTTGATTACGCCTGTGATAACGTCAACAGATGGTCGCTGTGTGGCGATAACAAGGTGCATTCCTGCGGCTCTGGCCATCTGTGCAAGCCTGCAAATAGCGTCCTCAACGTCGTTTGGGGCAGCCATCATCAAGTCTGCAAGTTCGTCGATAATTATGACGATTTTCGGCATTGGTTTAAGCTCGTCGCTAGTCGCCGCTAGTCGATTGTAACCCGCAAGGTCGCGAACGGAGTGTGCTGCAAATTCCTTGTAACGTCGAAGCATCTCAACAACGGCCCAATTCAATGCACCTGCGGCTTTTTTGGGGTCGGTGACGACAGGCACAAGAAGATGTGGTATGCCATTGTAAACTCCAAGCTCGACAACTTTTGGGTCGACCATGAGCAGCTTAACGTCCTCTGGAGAACTTTTGTAAAGCAAGCTAATGATAATTGAGTTGATACAGACAGACTTTCCCGAGCCTGTTGAGCCTGCAATCAGAACGTGAGGCATCTTGCCAAGGTCGGCAAGGGTGATGTTGCCTGCAATATCGCGGCCAAGCGCGACGGAAAGGCTTGATTCAGCACCCCTAAATTCCTGCGAGTCAATAAGCTC
>JAVBKH010000190.1:0-9313 GCA_031554155.1 Oscillospiraceae bacterium | reverse complement strand
GCCTGCAACTGCGCCATTTTTCGTGTGAACAGTCACAGGTGAGGCGAGGAACAAGCGCCTGTCATGACCGCCACACTCGCCAACACGCAAGAAGCCTTTTTCCTCAATATACGCAACTATCATGCCAATTTCGTCAACGTGAGCGTCAAGCATAATGTGCACGCCGTTTGGCTTTGGTTCACGCACGGTACAAATCACGCTGCCAAGGGGTGAAATAATAGTTTTTCCGAATGGCTCAAGCAAATTTTTGCCGTACTCGGCGGCCTCGCTTTCAAGACCAGAAACGCCTGTTGTAGCCGAAAATTCAAGCAATATTTTTTTTGTGTCCATAATTAATTTTCCTTTATTATGTTATTATTTACTAACTAACAAATCACTAATTTTTTCTAAGCCGCTATTTTCGCCATTAAATACAAGTGTTTTTCCATCTGGCATGGCAAACAAAACCCACTCGCCATTAAATGCAAGATGCAGATAGACTTTATTACTTGTATCATAAGCAATTAAATTAAAATAATTTCCGCCAGTTGGTGGGTTGCCTAGCGTGTCATAAACACCAATTTCAGAGTTTTGCAATACAGAAATAATCGACGTGATTTCGTCTGGAGTCAAGTCACGCTGCTCATTAACGTCCATTAGGCTGATTTGGATTTCGGAAACGACATTTCCCATATCAGCAATCATATAGGATTTGGTGAGACTATCCTCTTTTGTTGCGGCGGTAATGTCACCTAAAAAGGAAAACTTGTCGTCGCCATCTTGTAGCACAACGCCGTGTATTGATAAAGTTTGGCTGCTTTCAGATTCGTCCACATTTGCAGAAGCTTGCGCGGAGCTGCTTTGCGTTTGGGATTCGGAGGTGCTGGATACAGGCGGCGGCTCGCTTGACTGCGAGGAATTTTCGTGGTTAGTACCGCATGAAGATAGGAATATCGTGGCAATTGCAAGCCCTATAAACATTATTTTTGTCAATACGGTGTTCTCCTTTCCAGTATGTTTTCATTTTTACAACGAATTAACCAAATCTTTAAAATGCTTGCCGCGCGCTTCAAAATTTACATAAGCGTCAAAGCTTGCGCTTGCGGGGGAAAGTGAAACTATATCGCCAAAAACGGCTGCACCTCGCGCAATTTGCACAGCGTCTGGTATGTCCTTTGCGTGGATTATCGAGGGTGTGCCGTGCTTGTAATCGGGGTGAGCGGTAACGGCGGCTTCGATTTTTGCGGCAGTTGGGCCTGTGAGAATCAGCAGCTTGACTCCCTCGATTATTTCGGGCGCAAGCGGCTCATAGGGAATGTTTTTGTCATAGCCGCCTGCAATAAGAATAAGCTTGCCGCCGAATGCTTTAAGCCCCGCAATTGCGCGGGTGGGGCTAGTGGCGATGCTATCGTTATACCATTTAACGCCGTCAAGCTCACGCACAAACTCAATTCGATGTTCAACGCCGCCAAATTCTCTTGCAACTTCACGGATAGTCTCGGCGTCGACATAATCGCTTACAGCGCAAATTGCAGCGAGATAATTTGCGACATTGTGCAGCCCGGGTAAACGAATATCCGATGCCGCCATAATTTTTTCTGCTTTGCCATGCTTTACAAAAATGATGTCGCCGTCCTTGAGATATGCTCCGTTTGTGGTGTCATGAGTAAGCGAAAACCACATGCAGTCCCCGCGGACTTCTGACGCGAAATTTTCGGTAATTTCATTGTCAAAGCTCAAAACTGTGCGAGAAAATGCGTTTTGATGTGCAAAAATATTTCTTTTTGCCTCAATATATTCGAGCATATCGGCGTGCCAATCAAGGTGATTCGGCGTAACATTTGTCACAACCGATACCTTGGGCGAAGGCCGCATTGAAATTAGCTGAAAGCTCGACAGCTCAACGACTGCAAAATCAGTCTCGGACATTTCAAGCACATGGGGTAAAAGTGCACGGCCGATATTGCCGCCTAAATGTACGGTTTTGCCCTGCTGCTCCAACATGGTTGCAATCAAGGTCGTAGTGGTGGTCTTGCCGTCGCTTCCAGTCACAGCAATTATGGGGCAAGGACAAATATCAAAGAATACTTCCATCTCGCTTGTGACTACTCCACCGTTTGCTTTAAACTCGCGAAGTTCAGGCAAATTATAATTCATGCCAGGTGTGCGAAATAAAATTTCTGCATCAAGATTGGAAAAATAAGTATCGCCAAGTTTTAATTTTATGCCTAAAGTCTCAAGTTCGTCTGCAACAGCCCCAAGTTTATCGCGCTCGCGTCGGTCACAGGCTGTGACGATTGCACCCTTTTGGTGAAAAGTTCTTATCAAATCAGTGTTGCTAACACCAATCCCCATTAACGCGACTTTTTTGCCGCGTACGTCCTTAAAAAATCTTTCTGCTTTTGAAATCACAACAAGCCCTCCCAATAAATGTCTACCCTATAGTATATACTGTATTTGCTTCTTATTCAATTAGTGTTTTACTTTTATTGTTTATCTTGTTATAATCAATATAAAAAAAGAATCGGACGTGATATATTGATGATTACAACCGTTACGCTAAATCCATGCATTGACCTGACGCTTTATCTCAATAGCCTTGATGTCGGTGGCTTGAATCTAGTTTCGCGCTCACGAAGCGATACTTGCGGCAAGGGAGTGAACGTTAGCATTGTTGCGCGCGCCCTTGGACTTTCCACAATGTGCACAGGAATCAGCTTTGATGGCAACGGTGCCCAGCTTGCAGCAAGACTTGAGGAGCAGTGCATCGCCCACGATTTTGCTATGGCACACGGCAACATACGCACAAACATAAAATTGATGGACACCGCGAAAAAAGAGATGACCGAGGTAAACAGCCACGGCGACCCTGTTGAGGAGTCAGTGGTGAGACAATATTTGGATAAACTTGCCGACCTTGCTCACAGAAGCAGCATTATGACGTTTAGCGGCAGAATTCCAAACGGAAACTACTCCGATATTTACAAACGTTCCCTTGAAGCTATAAAAAAGCTTGATATCATCACAATTATTGATGCTGAAAAAGAGCCTTTAAAGCAGGCTGTTTTGGCAAAACCTTATTTGATTAAGCCCAACACCTTTGAGCTTGAACAAACCTTTGGCTGCAAAATCCACTCGCACAAAGATGTTGTTGACGCTTCGCGCGATATAATTAAAACTGGCGTGAAAATCGTGTGCTGCTCAATGGGCGGCGATGGCGCGATTATCGTCGACAAAAAGCAGGCTTGGTTTGCGCCGCCGATGCAGCTTGATATAAAAGGCTTTCAAGGCGCAGGCGATTCCGTTGTGGCGGGAATGTGCAAGGCAATCCACGACAAGCTAGAGCTAAAAGAGCTACTTCGCTACGGCGTTGCGGCGGCGTCAGCGTCTCTTGAGCGGGAGGGCACACTGCTTTGCCGCAAGGCTGATTTTGATAGGCTTTTGCCGAAAGTTGTTGTTGAAGAGGTTGCGAAATAAGGAGAATAACTTGGCTAAAAATATTGGTAAAGCTTTAATAATAATCGGAATTCTCGCGCTTGTTGCCGCAATTTCGCTTGCTTTGACTATTGGCGGCAAAATTGTGCCAATACTAACGATTGGCTCTGTTATAATAAATTCAGTCGGGATTACACTGGTGAGAGGGAAATAGCATGTTGGACTACCTAAAACGAAGTTGGGCCGTGGTGAACCTTGACAATGTTGCCCACAATATCGAGGCCATAAAGGCGATTTTGTCGCCGCGCTGCATGTTGATGGGCGTAGTTAAAGCCGATGCCTACGGCCACGGCGACAAATTCATCGCCGACGAGCTTGTGCGGCTTGGAGTGAACTGGTTTGGTGTTAGCAACATTGACGAAGCTATTTCGCTGCGCGAAAAAGGAATTTTTCACCCTATTTTAATTTTTGGCGTTACTCCAAGCGAGCAGGCTAAGCTTCTTAATAAGTTTAATATTACGCAGACAATCCATTCTGCGGCGTATGCTCGTGAGCTGCACGAGGTTGCAAAAGCCGCAGGGGTGGGGCTTGATATTCATGTGAAAATTGACACAGGTATGTCTCGCTTGGGTTTTGTTTTGGATAATGGCTTCGCAGAGCAGTCAATCCAAGAAATTCTTGAGATTGCACAATATCCAAATTTACGTGCGCAGGGGGTTTTCACGCACTTTGCATGTGCCGACGAAATCGCAGAAGATTCGGTGGAATACACAAAAATGCAGTACAAACGTTTCTGCGACGTAATAGCGCAGCTTGAGCAACAGGGCCTAACTTTTGCGATAAAGCATTGCTGCAACTCCGCGGGAACAATAATGCAGCCCACAATGCACATGGATATGGTTCGCCCTGGGATTTTGCTTTACGGCTTGTCACCAAGTGGCGACTGCACAAATTCTGGCAAAATTGCGCTTGAGCCTGCAATGGAGCTGTATTCTGTGGTTTCAATGGTCAAGGAAATTGCAGCGGGCACATCTGTAAGCTACGGACGCAGCTTCTCGTCGTCTAGCAAAACAAAGGTGGCAACAGTGCCGATTGGCTACGCTGACGGTTTTGAACGCGAGCTTTCAAACAAGGCGAGAATGCTTGTTCGTGGGCAGTACGCAAACGTTATCGGGCGTGTTTGCATGGACCAGCTTATGCTTGACGTGACGCACATTGACGGCGTTAGCGCAGGCGACATTGTGACCATTGTGGGGCAAGATGGAGAATGCACGCTAACCTTTGACGAAATGGCAGAGCTTAGCGGCACAATCAATTACGAAAAGATTTGCTTAATTGGCAAGCGCGTACCGCGAATTTATCGACGCAGCGGCAAAGATGTAGGCGTCGTTGACCACATTAAACGCGGCGAGTTCAATTACGAATAGCGGGATTCTTTAGCTGACATATTTACATAACTTGCTTGACTACTGATGTTCTTTTCTTTAGGAGAAAAGAACCAAAAGACCTTTTCAAGAGATATAAGTATTTATATTTTTTATGCGAGGTTTATCACTGCAATAAGAACGTAACCTCGTTTATGCCGTTTTGGGTAAAGCCAAAACTCATTCATCTGCGAACCCGTCACACGTCTTTTGTGCAAACTGTTTAATTTACTATAATTCCTTAGTTTGTGAAATTTTATAATAGCATGATAATAAAAGTAAAAGAACGGCAGCTTTCGCCACCGTTCTTTTACTTTTATTTGATTTCAGTTCCAGGGTAGTAATGCTCAAGTATTTCCTTGTAAGTCCAGCCTTTTTTAGCGTAGAGGTTGGCTCCGTTTTGGCTCATGCCAACTCCGTGACCATATCCGTAGGTTGTGAAAACGAAGCTGTCGCTTTCTGGCCTATACAGCACATCAAATTTGGCTGAACGTAGGCCGAACACAGACTCGCGAAGCATTCTGCCTGTGATAGTCGAGCCTGTTTTTTGGCTTTGGGTCTCACCGCAAACAGACATTTCGCCATTGTAGTCGCCGTCGACATGTGAAAGCACCTCAAACCAAGTTGAAGGGTCGTCGGTTGCGGTTATGCCAAGCTTTTGCGAGATTAGACTTTCGACCTTTTGGCGGCTCATGGCCACATGCACCTTGAATTTTGGCGCTTTTTTGTCAACGCTGCTGTCAACTGCCACGAGGTACGGCTTTGTTCCGCCCCAAACGGCAGCGGAAGAAGTCGTCATTCCCGAGCTTGTTGCGTGGTAGGGGGTGAAAGCGATTTCGCCATCGTAATAAATGGCTTCACCAAGGACTTCCTTCACGGCTTTTACGACTTTTGCGTCAGCTTTTTTTGCTAGAGCCACATACGGTGTTGAGCCTGTATTATTGGCATGTGTTACAAAGGTGTACGCTGCAACGGCTTGCGCCTTAATAGCTTCAACGCTGAACGACGAGCCGACTTCGTTTTGAACAACACGTGAAATTATGTCAAGCTCGTCGGCATTTCGCATCACGCGACCACCTGCATTAACTGTAACAACAGCGTCGCTTAGCGAGGTCTTTTTTGTGGTTTTTGTTTTGGACACGGCTGGCAGAATGTCCTCGCCAATTTCCTGCAAAGCAGGCTGCGAAACCATTGCCAAGCTGCTGTCACCATCTAAAATTGCGGAGTCCTCGGAAGTTTGCGATGATGATTCTTCCTTGACCTGCGAGACTTCTTCCTTCGATTCAACGCTTGGTTTGGGCTTTTCCACTGAGCTGACTTCGCTTGAAATCACGCTAACATGGGATTCAGCCACCGAGCTTGTGCTGCTCAAAGGCGCAACTGATTGCAAAATTTCGCTTGAAGGCTGTGAGTTTACAACAGGCGCAGTAACGACCTCGGTAACGCTTTCGCCAACTGGCTTGCTGCCGCCAAAGATTTTATACCAGACATCGGGCATTAACGGAGACGGATTGAGGACAGCACTTTCAGTGTCAACCTCGTCGGTTTCGCCTTTGCGAACAGCTCGTGCCACGATAACAAGACGCGCGTCCTTAAATTCGTAGGTGCAGGTTGAAAGCGTCAGCAGTTCATCGCTTTTTTTCACATCTACAGCCGTATTAATCAGGCTTCGTTTTTTCACTTCGCCCACATAATGCAGGAAGTCGTTGCTGTTTTCGGCATCAATAAAGTCATGGTACGCAAAAACAGGGCCTTGATTTTCATAGGCGTTCGTGATAAACACGGAGATAATTTTGTACCTATTTTCGTGGTAGACCGTAGTAAAATCAATAGTGGGGTGTTTCTTGTAGTAATCAAGCTTTCTGTAGCCTGTAAGCTCGCCGAAAATTTGGCCGTCCATCATGTTGTGTCCGTAAATCACAACGTTGTCACTTGGCTTTTTCACGTCCACACGGTAATCCATGAACGGTACGCCGTATTTATTAGACTTGCCGTAAAAATTTCTGCGCAGATAATAGTCGTTGTCTTTTGATTGCACAATGGGATACTTAACGCCAGTTTCGGGTATCGAGATAAAAGCCACGACATCGGGGTTGACATTCCAAAGTCCCGCAAATTTTAGGCTGTAGTTCTTGGGATAATCTTCGCTGACTTTGACGTCGCTCATATCACCAAAACTAAACATATTTTGCAAATCTTCCGCCTGCTGTTTTGCAATGTAGCCGTTTAGGTAATGGTAGGCCACGTAACCGCCAGACCCAAGAAAAATCAGCATAGCCAAAATAAATATAAACTTTCTCACTCTAACCCCTCGCTTGTCCGATTTATGGACAATAAAATTATCGAAAAAACGGCTCCAAAACGTGGTCTTGTCCTCGTCGTCTTCTGTCACGGCTTCCTCGTAATCGTCGAGGTCGGTAACAGTTCGGCCGTCTAATGCCTCGTCAAGCGGAATAGCGGCGGTGTAGGCGTGGGGGTGATAATCCGCCACAAGCCGCACCATGTTCAGCGCGCGAGAAAGCGCAGCGTCAACGATAATATCTTCGTCGGTGTCGCCATCGCCAACTACAAGCTTCTTCACAAATACGTTATCCGCGTCGCACACGGCTATAAATACAGTGCCAATAGGGCAAGTGCGGCTTTTTTCTCCGCCTGTGTTCGCAAGGACTGCAACACCTAGAACGGTATTTGCCTTTTCTCGAGCGGCAGAAGCCACGGCCACGGCTGCATATTCGCTGACATTGCCATGCTTTTTGAGCAGCTTTTGCTTTACTCCAAGCCTTTGTTCCTTTGCGGCAGGCGTATCCACCGAAACGGTGTAGCGCAAAATATCCTGCCCGCCAGGGGTTTCGGTAAAAACCCGCGTCAACATGCCGCTTGTGCCGCCTTCGGCAATAGCGAGGTCAAGCTCTTTTTTCTCAAGCTTGTCAATAACCGCCGCCTGCATGGAATCAACGTCAAGGCCGTATGCAAAGTCGCCCAAGAGGTCAACAATATCTTGCAAAACTGGCGTACAAAGTGCCGCTGCTTTTTGAGAGGTCGCGGCATGAGCGGCAACGCGCACAATCACCTCGTTATCCTCTTTGTGCACCGTCACGGCGGGGTTTGCGAAGTTCAAAATATTGCCTAAAGCGTCATTTACAGCGGATTCTTTTACGCCGTAAGTGCGGAGAGTTCGCGTGACTGTGGTGGTGGACGTGCCGCCAAGGTATGGTGAAACATATTTGTTGAACATGGGCGCAATTTCCGCGATGGTTTCTGGCAGCATGATTATATGCTGCTTCGCCGATGAAATTGCACAACCAGGCAGCTTGCTGTAGCTACCTGCAAAAGCCGCTGCACCACGGGGGAGCATAGCCAAAGCGGAGTCGGCAGCATCAAAGCGCTCGCCTGTTTTGCGGCAGTACTCGCGCATACCGTACATTGCGTCGGGGTTTTCCTGCAAAGGCAGCCCAAGACCACGACTTAGCACAGTTTTTGCAAGAAAATTCGATTCGCGTCCCATGCCGCCCAATGTAACAAGCACATTGCTGCGTGAAAGCGCGCTTGAAACCGCTTGCTGAAACTGTTTTGAATCAGGGCAAACGGCTATATGCTCGCGAACTTTAACACCAATTGATGAAAGTCCGCGGGCTACATATTGTGCGCTTGCCTTAGCAGCGTCAAGGCCCATGCCATCGGGTATTAGAATAATTTCAGCTATCACGAATCGATTATCCTCCGCTAATGCGAGAATTTTGACGGCGGTTTATACGCCGATTGTGGTGTAAGTTGTGGCTTCAATTGCACGCAGAATCATGGCCTCTGAATCAAGGGGCTGCTCAAGCTCCGCAAAATCGGAAAGCTTGGGTTTTGTGCGCGGGTGCTTGGGAGTGAAGACTGTGCAGCAGTCGTCGTAGGGCAAAATCGAGGTCTCGAATGTATCAATTTTTCGCGCGATTGTCACGATTTCTTCTTTGTCCATGCCGATTACAGGACGAAGCACTGGCATTTCAACAGCGGCTTCGGTGCAGGCAAGTGACCACAGCGTCTGGCTTGCAACTTGCGCGACGCTTTCGCCAGTGATAAGCGCGCCACAATCATTTTGCACCGCAATTTGCTCTGATATTTTCATCATAAATCGACGCATTATCAAGGTGAAATAATCCTCGGGACATTTTTCCTTGATTTGCTCTTGAATTTCGGTAAACGGCACAATAAAAAGTCTTATTCTGCCGCAATATGGCACCATTTTTGCGCAAAGCTCCCGAACTTTTTGCTCGGCGCGCTCGCTTGTGTAAGGCGGCGAAACAAAGTGTATGGCCATGACTCTAAGGCCACGCTTGGCCATCATGTAGCCTGCCACGGGGCTGTCAATTCCTCCCGAAATGAGCAGTGCTGCGTTGCCAGATGTCCCCACGGGCATTCCGCCTGCTCCAGGGGTCTGCTTGCAATGAATGTACGCCGCAAAATCGCGAATCTCAATGGCAACGGTG
>JAVBKH010000242.1:0-5546 GCA_031554155.1 Oscillospiraceae bacterium | reverse complement strand
GGTTACGCAGCGCAAATTTTCCACATATTGCGCTTCCTTTACCGAAAACGGAATGGGGATTTGTCCACGCTGCGCTGCCCATTTTATGCAAATTATTGCAGGGTGAACGCCGTGGTTTTTCGCAATCGCAACAAGCTCTGGGATTTCAGTATCCGCAATATCTTCGGCTGTTTTGTCGCGCTCGGGGCGTGCGGGCGAGCCTACTGGGCAGTAACCCACAGGCTGAATGTTCTTGCTGACACAGTAATCAAAAAGCTCCTTTTGTTGGAAGCTTGGGTGTAGCTCCATTTCAATTAGCGTCGGCTTAATTCGGCAAAGTGGCAGAACTGCCTCAAGCTTTGGTATCGTCATGTTGGACATACAGATATTTTTCGCAAGACCCATGTCATATAGTTTTTCCATTTGCTGCCATGTGGCCATGAACGCATCGACGGAAAACGGCTTGGAATCGGGATTTCTCGCGTCACCGTCACAGCCTGGGGCATGATAATTCGGGAAAGGCCAATGGACGAAGTAAGCGTCGATATATTCAAGCTGCAAATCCTTTAGGCTTTGCGCAATGGACAAAAGCACATCGCCTTTGCTATGCATATTGTTCCACACCTTTGAGGTCACGAACAAATCCTCACGCTTGACTACGCCCTGCTCAAAGGCTTCTGCAAAAATTTCGCCAATCAAATTCTCGTTGCCGTAAACGGAGGCACAGTCAAACAGGCGGTAACCTGCACGAATTGCGCCTGCCACAGCATCGGAAACCTGTTGAGGCGAGTAACGGTCAGAACCAAAAGTTCCCATGCCAACACAAGGAATTTCCTGCCCTGTTGCAAGCTTCATCTTGGGAACACATCTAAAATCAACGACATTTTGCATAAATCTGCCCTCTTTCCTAATCATTTATAAGCATGATTTTTCCATGCACTTGTGATGGGTTTTTGTACAAGTCAAAGGCCTGTTTTGCCTCGCTCATGGGGAATGTTTTGAATATTAGCGCGGGGTCAAATTTTAGCTGACCTGTGGCGAAATAATGCGCGGTTAAATCCCATTCCTTACCTGGGAACGGCGCGCTGTAGCTCATCCAACTGCCAGTAAGCTTGAATTCCTTGCGGTTCATGCACTCCCACAGCTTTGGCGTAAATGTTAAATCCACGTGCGGTGTACCAATAAAGCAAACATGGGATTTGTTCGCGGCAAGCTCAAAGCCCATTCGCATTGTGGCCGCATTTCCTGCGGTTTCAAACACAAAGCCATAGCCTTTGCCGCCAGTCATCGCCATTGCTTTTTCCATGAATTTTTCGTCGCGGGTGTTTATTACTTCGTCTGCGCCAAGTTTTTTGGCGAGAGCCAATCTGCCGTCGTCAATGTCAAAGACTACGACTTTTTTGCCGCCGAAAATTTTAGCCCATTGCATAGTGAAAAGGCCAATTGTTCCGCCGCCTAAAATCGCGACATTTTCGCCGCCTGTGTAGTCGTTGAGATACACGCCGTGCAATGCAACCGTTGACGGCTCGAACATTGCGGCTTGCTCATATGGGATTGTCGGGCTATATTTTACAGCGTTCAACGCAGGAATTACCACATATTCGGCAAAGCTACCCTGCTCACGGGAGCCTATAAAGCTATATTTTTTGCAAAGGGCGTAGTTCCCCTGCCGGCAGTCGTCGCATTTAAGGCAAGGGACAAGCGGCACGCCCGAAACTGTGTCACCTATATTAAAGCCTGTGACACCCTCGCCGATTTCCACGATGTCTCCCGCGAATTCGTGGCCAAGTACAACAGGATAAAAATGTGCGCCGTTGTGCAAAACTCGCGGAATATCAGAGCCACAAATGCCAGTTGCCCTCACCTTGATTTTGACTGTTCCCTGTTTTACTTCTGGGGTTGGATATTCGTCAAATCTAATGTCATCGTTTGCGTATAAAACTGCTGCTTTCATTGGTTTTATCCCCTCTGCATCAATGATTTTAGTGATTCGTACAATTCTCTGTACGTTTGGTATGCGTTATTGTAAGCGGGTTTTGTGTCCGCGCTAGGCTCGTGGGTTCTTGTGACTTGGATTGTTTTTTGCACAGCGTCGTCAAAGTTTTCAAAAACTCCTACCGCAACACCCGCCAAAATTGCCGCGCCCAAAGTTGTCGCAGTGTCTGACGACGGCACGTCTATCGGCTTGCCAGTCACATCTGATTTTATTTGCGTCCACAATCGGCTGTTTGCAGCGCCGCCCATTGAGCGAAGCCTCGTCACCTTTGCGCCTGCCTGCTCGGCAATCTCGATATTGTGTCGCAGCGAATATGCCACGCCCTCCAAACTTGCTCTCACCATATGCGCGCGGGTTTTTGCGTAATCCAAGCCGTAATAGACCCCTTTTGCTTTTGCGTCCCAAATCGGCGAGCGCTCCCCCGCCATGTATGGCAAGAACACCAGTCCATCAGCTCCCGCGCTAATCGTTGCGGCAAGCTTGTCAAGCTCGGCAAAGCTGTTGGTTGCGTTTTTCAGCGCAGCTTGATGTTCTGCCGCACCAAGTTGCTCATCAAACCACTTGATTATTCCGCCGCCGCCAACACTTCCGCCTTGCAGCAAAAGCTTATGCGGCACAACATGGTAGCCCAAAATCAAACGAGGGTCGGAGCAATAGTCGTCAAGACAAATGCTCATTCCACCCGCTTGCCCACCTTGTTCCTGCGTATCTCCGCCGCTAACCACGCCTGCGCCTAAAGCCCCGCAAGCGGCATCAAGTCCGCCTGCAACAACAGGCGTACCCACGCAAAGCCCGCATTCAATTGCTGCTTGCTTTGTAATATGCCCGACAATTTCGTGGCAAGCTGCAACCTCGGGCAGCAGGTCGCGATTTAATCCCATTTCTGCGCAAAGGGCATCGTCGTATTTTGCTTTTCGCATATCAAAGCATTGAAGCCCGTAACTCTGCGAAATATCCTGCGACACGCTACCTGTCAATTTATATACGATGTAGCTGTTTGACTGCAAGATTTTGTCTGCATTATTGTAGACATGTGGCAAGTTTTCCTTATACCATAGGATTTTCGGCAAGGTATAAGCAGGCTGCAACGGGTTGCCGCACACCTCAAAAATTTTATCGCCGCCAATAGTTTTTTCCAATCTTGCGCAAATATCTGCGGCGCGTGTGTCCATCCAAATTGGGGTATTGCACAGGCATTTTCCGTCGCTTGAAAGCGCAATCGCTGACCAGCTTTGGCCGTCAACTCCTACGCCTGCAATTTCGCTTGGATTAATTCCACTTTTCTCGAGCATCGCTTTAATCGAGCTGCAAATGGCTTTCCACCAACTATCGGGGTTTTGCTCCGCCCAACCTTGCTGCGGATAAAGCACCTCATATTGACCGTTTGCCTGTGCCGCGACAGCGCCATCTGGGGTAAAAAGCGCAACCTTGCAAGCGGAAGTTCCAACATCAATTCCTAAAAGAAACGGCATAATATTTAAGCTCCTAGTATAACAATACTTTTTACGATAAGATTACCACAAATTGAGCGTTTTGTATATTGATTTTTGATTTTCTCTCTCACCTATAATTTCTTTTACGCGCTGCCCACCTTTATTGTGAAAAACATAATAACTTGAACAAGTGCCGATTGACACACAAAAAAAATTCTGGTATCATGATTCTGTAACAAATTTCGTCTTTGCCCAACAGGAGGAGCCGTGAACCTGCTTGAATTGACCGATTGTCTTGAAACATCTCCGATTGTGGCGGCCGCCAAAAGCGAACACGAATTGCAATCTGCCTTGAAAAGCAAGTGCGCTGTTGTGTTTGTTTTGTACGGTAGCATTATGCAAATTGGCGAGATTGTCGCAAAAATCAAGCAAGTTGGTAAGCTTGCATTTGTGCATGTGGATTTAGTAGACGGACTTGCACAACGCGAGGTTGCAATTGATTTTATTGCGGAGCATACCTTGGCAGATGGAATTATTTCGACAAAGCCCACACTTTTGCGTCAAGGCAAAAAACGTGGATTACTTACAATTCAACGGCTTTTTCTGCTCGATTCCATTGCACTGCTCAATTTGCAAAAGCAACTTGAACACGGAAGTTCCGATGTTCTTGAGGTTTTACCCGGTGCAATGCCAAAAGTCATACGAAAAGTTGTGGCCATAGCCAAGCTTCCAGTCATCGCAGGCGGGCTTATCTTCGACAAAGAAGACACCATGAACGCACTTGGAGCAGGAGCGATTGCAGTCTCCTCAACTAATCCCGATATTTGGAATCTATAGTATTTGATACATTAATTTAATATTTTATGCGCGGAGAAAATGAGTGCAGCTAAACCAAGGCCCTTTAGGGTCTGCGTGGCTGTACTCTTTTTTTCGTACTTTGAAAGGGGCTTTTTTATGCTTGATGTCGTAATTATCGGCTGTGGAATTGTTGGCGCGGCGTGCGCTTACGAGCTTGGCAAGTTCAACATTGATGTTGCTGTTCTCGAAGCTGAAAACGATGTTGCCGCCAAAACCACCAAGGCAAACAGTGCAATCATTCATGCGGGTTACGACCCCACGCCAGAAACTTTAATGGCAAAGCTAAATATTCGCGGTTCAGCTTTGGCAAAGGAGCTTTGCGAGAAGCTTGACGTGCCGTATAAGCAAATCGGCTCGCTTGTCTTGGCTTTCTCCGACGACGAGCTAGACAGCCTGCGCGAACTTCTTCGTCGCGGTGAGCAAAACGGCGTTGAGGGGCTTGAGATTCTCGATTGCAAGCGACTTCACGAGCTTGAGCCACAGATTAGCGGTGACGCTATTGCAGCACTTTATGCGCCATCTGCTGCGATTGTCAGCCCGTGGGAATACGCTTTGGCACTTGCGGAAACGGCTGTAAGGAACGGCGTTAAGCTTAATTTAAGCAGCAAAGTGACTGCAATAAAGCAGATTGATGGTGGCTTTGAAGTCACGACCGAAGCCCAAGTTTTCCGTACAAAAACAATACTCAATGCGGCGGGAATTCACGCAGACAAAATTCATGACATGGTAGCACCTCACGCTTTTACAATTTTGCCCGACCGAGGCGAGTATTACTTGCTAGATAAGTCCGAGGGGAAGCAGATAAATCATGTTGTTTTCCAATGTCCTAGCAAGCTTGGCAAGGGCGTTTTGGTTTCGCCTACTGTTCACGGCAACCTCATTGTTGGGCCTAACGCAGAAGCCGTGGACGATGAAAACGTGGCGAACACTGCCCAAGGTCTTGAATATGTGGCAAGACTTGCCAAAAAATCAGTGCCGCAACTCAATTTTCGTGAGTCTATCCGCAATTTTGCGGGAGTACGCGCACTTTCCGACGCGGACGACTTCATCGTGAGGCAGGACGACACGTGTCACGGCTTCATTGATGTTGCGGGAATCAAGTCGCCGGGGCTTTCAGCCGCACCTGCCATAGCCGAAATGTGCGCAGATATTCTGCGGGAATGTGGCTTGAATCTAGTGAAAAAAAGTGAGATTATCGAGACCAGAAAGCGCGTACGCTTCAAGGAACTTTCTCCTCAAGGAAAAGCAAATCTCGTCACACACGATTCGCGGTACGGCAA